>NZ_JAPTFQ010000009.1:0-84705 GCF_030985535.1 Stenotrophomonas sp. Sm2128 | reverse complement strand
AACCCGCCCCGCCAAGCGAGGCAATAACCCAGAGCCGCTCTTGACGTTGATGTTGCCGTTGCCTGCCGCAGGCAGCGCCCGCGGCCGCCGCCGCAAAGGAAAACCCTTAGATCTTCTTCGCCAGCGACTCGGCCAGGCCGGTGTAGCTGCCCGGGGTCATCTCCAGCAGGCGCTGCTTCGCATCCGCCGGCAGCTCCAGCCCCTGCACGAACGCACGCATCGACTCGGCGGTGATGCCCTGGCCGCGGGTCAGCGCCTTCAGCTGCTCGTACGGATTCGGCAGGCCATGGCGGCGCATTACCGTCTGCACGGCTTCGGCCAGCACTTCCCAGGCCGCGTCCAGATCGGCATCCAGGCGCTGCGGGTTCACTTCCAGCTTGCCCAGGCCCTTGGCCAGCGAATCCAGCGCCACCTGGCTGTGGCCGAACGCGGTGCCCAGCGCACGCAGCACGGTGGAGTCGGTCAGGTCACGCTGCCAGCGGCTGATCGGCAGCTTCGCGCTGAAGTGCTCGAACAGCGCGTTGGCGATGCCGAAATTGCCTTCCGCATTCTCGAAGTCGATCGGGTTGACCTTGTGCGGCATCGTCGACGAGCCGACTTCGCCTTCCTTCAGGCGCTGCTTGAAGTAGCCCAGCGAAACGTAGCCCCAGATGTCACGGGCCAGGTCGATCAGGATGATGTTGGCGCGACGCGCGGCATCGCCGATCTCGGCGATGTTGTCGTGCGGCTCGATCTGCGTGGTGTACGGGTTGAACACCAGGCCCAGGCCGGTCACGAAGCGCTCGGCGAAGGCCGGCCAGTCCACGTCCGGGTAGCTGGCGATGTGGGCGTTGTAGTTGCCCACCGCGCCGTTGATCTTGCCGGTCAGTTCGACGGCGGCGATCTGCTTGCGCTGGCGCTCCAGGCGGGCGACCACGTTGGCCAGTTCCTTGCCCAGGGTGGTCGGCGAGGCGGTCTGGCCATGGGTGCGCGACAGCATCGGCTGGCCGGCCTGGGCATGGGCCAGGGTGCGCAGTGCGGTGGCGATGCCGTCCAGGGTCGGCAGCAGCACCTCGCGGCGGGCCTGTTCCAGCATCAGGCCATAGCTGAGGTTGTTGATGTCTTCGCTGGTGCAGGCGAAATGCACGAATTCCAGCGCCGGGGCCAGCTCGGCGTCGTCCTTCAGCTGTTCCTTGATGAAGTACTCCACCGCCTTGACGTCATGGTTGGTGGTGCGCTCGATCTCCTTCACGCGCGCGGCCTGGGCCGGGCTGAAGCGGGCGGCCAGGGCGCGCAGGCGGGCGACGGCGGCGTCGGAGAACGGCGCCAGCTCGACGATGCCCGGCTCGGCGGCCAGGGCCAGCAGCCATTCCACTTCGACCGTGATGCGGGCCTTGATCAGGCCGTACTCAGAGAAGATCGGGCGCAGGGCGTCGACCTTGCTGGCATAGCGGCCATCGAGCGGGGACAGGGCGAGCAGGGCGGAATCGGACATGTCGGCAGGGCTGGGGCGAGCGGCGGGGGCCATATTCTACGACGTGCCGGCACTACCCTTGCGCGCGCAGAACGGCCGTGCAGGTGGAACGATCTGGCCCGCCCTCGTCATCCCATGCTGCGGGCAAGGGAGTATTGTGGCCGCAGCCGCCAGCCCGGGAAGCGACACCCTGCCAGCCGCCGCTTCCCTTTCCCCAACTGAAGTAGTGCGGAGTTGATGCAATGAGCAAAGCTGCAAGCAAGGGTTTCAGAATCGAACACGACAGCATGGGCGAGCTGCAGGTGCCTGCGGATGCCCTGTGGGGCGCCCAGACCCAGCGCGCCGTGCAGAATTTCCCGGTCTCGGGCCAGCGCATGCCGCGCGGTTTCATCCGTGCCCTGGGCCTGGTCAAGGGCGCCGCCGCGGGCGTCAACGCGGAGCTGGGCCACCTGCCGAAGAACGTGGCCAAGGCCATCCAGACCGCTGCCGCCGAAGTGGCCGCCGGCAACTGGGACGCGCAGTTCCCGATCGATGTCTACCAGACGGGTTCGGGCACGTCGTCGAACATGAATGCCAATGAGGTCATCGCCACCCTGGCCAACCGTGCCGGCAAGGCGGGCAAGACGGCGGTGCACCCCAACGACCACGTCAACCAGGGGCAGAGTTCCAACGACGTGATTCCAACCGCGTTGCGCGTGTCGGCGGTGCTGGCGACGCATGAGCAGCTGCTGCCGGCGCTGGTGCACCTGCGCAGGACCCTGGACAAGAAGGGCCGCAGCCTGCGCAAGGTGGTCAAGACCGGCCGTACCCACCTGATGGACGCGATGCCGCTCACCTTCGAGCAGGAATTCGGTGCGTGGTCGGCGCAGCTGGCCTCGGCGCAGGAGCGTATCGAAGACAGCCTCAAGCGCGTGCGCCGGTTGCCGCTGGGCGGCACCGCCATCGGTACCGGCATCAACGCCGACCCGCGCTTCGGCGCGCAGGTGGCCAAGGCGCTGAAGCAGCAGACCGGTTTCAAGTTCGACAGCGCCGAGAACAAGTTCGAAGGCCTGGCCGCTCACGACGATGCGGTGGAACTGTCCGGCCAGCTCAATGCGCTGGCCGTGGCACTGATCAAGATCGCCAATGACCTGCGCTGGATGAACGCCGGTCCGCTGGCCGGGCTGGGCGAGATCGAACTGCCGGCACTGCAGCCGGGCAGCTCGATCATGCCGGGCAAGGTCAACCCGGTCATTCCGGAAGCCACGGTGATGGCCTGCGCGCAGGTGATCGGCCACCACACCGCGATCACCGTGGCCGGGCAGACCGGCAACTTCCAGCTCAACGTCACCCTGCCGTTGATCGCGGTGAACCTGCTCGATGGCATCGGCCTGCTGGCCAATGTGTCCAGGCTGCTGGCCGACAGCGCGATCGCAGGGCTGAAGGTGCGCGAGGACCGCGTGGCCGAGGCGCTGGCGCGCAACCCGATCCTGGTCACCGCGCTGAACCCGATCATCGGCTACGAGAAGGCAGCGGCGATTGCCAAGCGTGCCTACAAGGAACAGCGCCCGGTGCTGGACGTGGCGCTGGAAGACAGCGGGCTTGACGAGGCCGAGCTGCGTCGCCTGCTGGACCCGACTGCGCTGACTGCTGGTGGCATCCAGGCTGGCGGTGGTGGCGCCGGGGGGTGATCTGCCGGTTGCAGAGTCGAGCCACGCTCGACGGTTGTTCCGGAGTCGGGCATGGCTCGACTCTACGGAAACGAAGAACGCCGCCCTCGGGCGGCGTTTTTCTTCAGCGACGGTCGGCGACGATGTTGCCGAAGGTGTCGGTGTAATCCTTGAACTCGGGGATGCGCTGGATCAGGTCGGCCGGGATCACCTCCATGCCCTCCGGCGGCTGGATCTTCACCGGCTGCATGTTCGGATCGGCCGGTGCGGCCACCAGCGTGTTCTGGCGCAGCACCTGCAGCTTGCCGAACATCGTCTGCAGCATCTGCTTCTGCCCGTCGTCCAGCGGAATCTGGATCTCGTCCACCTTCATCGTGCCGTCGCCGAGGATGATGATGTTCGGTGCCGGCGGGCGGCGCACGGTCACCATGCCTTCGCTGACGGAAATCTTGGGCTTGCCGCGCTCGGCGCGGTGATTGCGGTAATCCTTGTCGCAGCCGACCAGGCCCAGGCAGAGCAGGGTGGCCAGCAGCAGGAACAACTTCTTCATGGCGTTCGGTTCGGGGGCATCCGGGGCCCCCATTGTAAGCCCGCCGACAGTGCCCGACCGGCAACGGAAGGCCGCAGCCGGTCGGGTGCGTCGATTTGTCTCAGTTGGAGAACGTGACCGAGTTGTCCTTGCCGCAGTCGTCCACGTCGCTCTGGTCCATCGTCGCGTAGGGCTTGAATGCCGGCAGCTCGCGCGCCAGTGCCTGCTGGCTGGCCAGCATCGCCGGCAGGCGATCGCAGATGCGCTTGGCCTGGGCCTCGATCTTGGCGGCTTCGGCGTTGATGCGCTTCTCCACCCCTTCGCTGTCGCCGCTGAAGATGCCCTTCAGCGCTTCACCGGCGGCGTTGGCGCCGAGCTTGCCGCCGGCCAGCCCGACATCCATGCTCGCCATCGCAACGGCGACCACGTGACCGCGGTACTCCTGCAGGTGGCGGCGCTGGACGTCGTTGGCGGCGACCTCCTTGCCGGCGATCAGCAGGCGGCCATCCGGCGTGATCTCCGCACGCGGCTGCTTGTCGGCCGAGATCTTGATGTTGCCCTGGGCGATGTCCTTGCGGGCATCGTCCATGGCTTCCTTGACGGTCTGGCCGACGCCGCTGGTGGCTTCGGCGACGCTCTTGCCGACGCTCTTGTCGGGGGCGGAGGACGTGCCACCACAGGCGATCAGCGGCAGGCACAGCAGGGTGGCGGGCAGCAGGCGCAACAGGTTCATGATGTTCCCCTGGACGTGTGTGGAAGAGGATTACTTGCTGCGCGGCAGGGTGACCCGGCCGCTGACGTTGCGGTGTTCGATATCGCCGCTGCCGCTGTGATCGACGGTCAGGCTGCCGCGTACGCCGTCCACCTGGATGTCGCCCGAGCCGTGGCTGCGCACATGCACGTTGCCGCCGATATCGGCCAGATCGATGCCACCGGAGCCGACCACGCCGACTTCGACGCTGCCCTGCACGCGCTTGAACTCGATGTCGCCGGAGCCGACCGTATCCAGGCGTGCGTTGCCACGCACATCGGTGATCTTCAGGTCACCCGAACCGACAGTGCCGGTGATGGCATCGCCGCCGATGTTGCGGGCATTGACGTCGCCCGAACCCAGCGACAGCAGATTCAGCGAACTGCCGCCATCGATGTTGAGGTCGCCGGAACCCACTGCAGCGTGGATGCTGCCACGGGTACCGCGGGCCACCGCGTCACCGGAGCCGACGTCCACGCTGAGCGACTGTGCGTTCTCCACGCTGGCGTCACCCGAGCCGACCTTGAACTGCAGCGGCAGGTTGTCCGGCACGCTGCCACGGATATCCAGCCAGGCGTAGCTGTTGCCCAGGCTGATGCCGCTTTGGCGGCCGTCGCGGCGCAGGCTCACCACCAGCTTGTCGCCCACCTTGCGCTGGTCCAGTACCAGCTGGTCCAGCCATTCCTGGCTGGACGCGCAGGCGCGGCCGTCCAGCTGGCCGCCGCCAGCGCTGGCGACCACCTTCAGGTCATGCTGGTTGACCTCGAACACCACCGTCCTGGCACCGGCCACGTCCAGCTTCAGTGCGCGGGCGGCAGTGAACTTGCAGTTCGGAGCATCGGCGGCCAGCGCCGACAACGGCAACAGCAACAACGCAGAACAGGCGAGCAGAGAACGCATGGGTGGTGCCTCCGGGTGGATGGAATCAGATCTCGCCGGCGCGCTTGCGCAGGCGGATGGCGAGGAAGATGAACAGTGCCCCGACGGCCGCACCGATCCACAGCTCCGGCATCGCCAGCGACTTCAGCTGCGAGGCGGGGGACATCAGGCTGACCACCGAATCCAGGTCGCGGCGCGAACCTTCACCTGCGCCGAGGCGGTACAGCAGGTCCATGCCGGGCACGCCGCCCAGCAGCAGGCGGCCGACGATGTTCTGCCAGAACCAGCCGGTGGTCAGGCCGAACAGCGGCATGATCTTGGTGGTGCTGACGATGACGCCGGCAAACAGTGGCAGCATCACCGCCCACAGGAACGGCTTGCTCTTGGCCCAGGCCGAGCACAGCAGCAGCCACCCTGCAGTGGGCAGGGCCCAAAGCGCGTAGACCGGAATCCAGCTCAGGTGGCCAGCGGCCAGGGTCAACGGGCTGGCGGGCCCCCAGATCAGCGCCATCGGGCTGCCACCGTGCATCAGCGCGACGATGCTGATGATCAGCATGAAGCCGAACATGGTGATGATGCCGGCAATCACCGCGATCAGCGGTGCCACGACCAGTGCGCTGATGACCTTGGACAGCACGGTCTGGGTATCCGACAGCGGCAACGACTTCCAGAACAGGATGCTGCGGTCGCGGCGGTCGTCGTACAGGGCGCCGAGGCAATAGAAGAACACCACGAAGGCCAGCACCAGGAACGGCCATGCCGAGCTGAGCACCAGGGTCAGGTCAAGGCCGTTACCGAGGTCGGCAAGGTCCTTGCCGTCGATGTTGCGGGTGAGCAGCGCCAGGTCCAGGCCATTGACGTTCACGCTCTCGCCATCGACATGCAGCGCACCGTTGCGCGCCGCGCGGTTCAGCGCGAACAGGCCGAAGGCGATGCCGACGGTGCTCATCACCAGCGAGATCAGGCCGGCGATCAGCGGGGCATACAGGAAACCGCCGCGGTTTTCCCAGTACTCGCGCTTGAGCAGCCAGCGCAGCGTGCCGAGGGGGCTGACGGGATGGTTGACGGCATTCATGCGTAGGTCCCCTTCATGACGGCGACGAACAGGTCGGCCAGGCCCGGGCTGCGGGTCTCGCCAAGGGTGGAAAGCTGGGCGCGCGGTACGCCGTCGAACAGCATCACGGTCTTGCCGAACGCCAGGCTGCGTTCGTCGATCGGCTTCAGGGCGCGCGCGGTCTCCAGCTGGTCGGCGTTGACCAGCAGTTCCGTGTAACGCTGGCCGACCTCGTCCATTTCCGCATCGAGCACGATTCGGCCATCACGGATGAACATGACGTCGCTGAGGATGTGCTCGATCTCTTCCACCTGGTGGGTGGTGACGATGATGGTCTTCTGCTCGTCGAAGTAGTCTTCCAGCAGGCGCTGGTAGAACTCCTTGCGGTACAGGATGTCCAGGCCCAGGGTGGGCTCGTCCAGTACCAGGATGCGGGCATCGATGGCCATCACCAGCGCCAGGTGCAGCTGCACGATCATGCCCTTGGACAGCTCGCGCACGCGCTGCTTCGGCTGCAGCTTGGTGTTGGCCAGGAAGCGCTCGCAGCGGGCGCGGTCGAAGCGCGGATGCACGCCGGCGACGAAATCGATGGCTTCGCGCACCTTCAGCCAGCGCGGCAGCACGGCGACGTCGGCGATGAAGCAGATGTCGTTCATCAGTTCGTCGCGGTGCAGCCGCGGGTCGCGCCCGAGCACGCTCAACTCACCTTCCACCGAGGTGAGGCCAAGAATGGCCTTCAGCGCGGTGGTCTTGCCGGCGCCATTGGGACCGATCAGGCCGACGATGCGCCCGCTCGGAATGCTGAAGCTGGCACTGTCGAGGGCAACGGTGGACTTGTAGGCCTTGCGCAGGCCGCGGGCGGTGATGACCGGTTCGCTTGCGGTGCTATTCATCAGACTTTCCCCTGGGGCAGCAATTCGTCGAGGCTCAGGCCCAAGCGCTGGATGCGCTCCAGCACGGCCGGCCATTCTTCATTGAGGAAGCGCTCGCGCTCGCTGCTGCGCAGCTGCGTGGCGGCCTGCTCGGTCATGAACATGCCCAGCCCGCGGCGCTTTTCGACCAGGCCTTCGTCGGCCAGTTCCTGGTAAGCGCGCGAAACGGTGATGGGGTTCAGTTGGTAATCGGCGGCCACCTGGCGCACCGAAGGCAGGGCATCGCCCGGCTTGAGGATTCCGTCGAGCATCATGGCGATCACGCGCTCCTTCAACTGACGGTAGATGGGAGCGCCGTCGCTCCACTGGATGTCGCTCATATTCAGCTCCGTGGGGTCAGCGGCTGGGCGAACGAGAAATACGGCATGGACAGGGAGCTGTGCAGCCGACGCGGGGGAGGGGGGGAGGAATCGGCGTTCCCGGCCGGTGTAGCGATTGCATCCTGCGCACTGTCGGGCGAGGCGGGGGCGGTGGGCGTGGCCAGCCAGGCCAGCACGATCAGGGTCGAAACAGCAGCGGCCGCGGGTGCGGTGAGGTTGCGACGGATCCGGGCGTTCATGGCTTCCCCCTGTCTCAGGTGACTGGTGTTGTATGCAACTATAACACCGGCACGCCTACGTGCAACCCCTTGCCGTCCCCAACTGATGGCAGGGGTGGTCAAATTGCTGAAATATCCGTTTATCCGATTGATTCGGAAGGGAAATCAGGTTCTGGCGAGGGCCGACCCAGGCCCGCCTTCCATTCAGTGTTGTCCATGCTATGTCATTACTGCGCCGTTGCTGGCGGGTCGTGCAGGAAAGCGCCACGCCGCGCAAAGCCACAGGCGCCCCTTGCAACAAGGGGGAACGGGGCCCGGTGCTATAGTTCGGCCGACTCCGGCCGCTACCGGCCGGCCCTGTGAATGGCCACCGCGGACTGCTCTCGATGCCCTTGCCGACCGTTATGCCGCGCCGCCTGCGCGGCCTGTCCCTGCTGACCCTGCTGGTAGCCGGCCTGGCCGGTTCCACCCACGTGCTGGCGGCCGATCTTCTCGACCTCGACTACCGCCCGCTGGCCAGCAAGCAGCAGGTCAACCTGCAGCAGCGCTACCACGGGCAGGTGCTGCTGGTGGTCAATACCGCAAGCAAGTGCGGCTATACCCCTCAGTACGAAGGCCTGGAGGCGCTGCAGAAGCGCTATGCCGGCCGTGGCTTCGCCGTGCTCGGTTTCCCGTCCAACGATTTCAAGGGCCAGGAGCCGGGTGACGAGAAGCAGATCCAGGATTTCTGCACGCTCACCTACGGCGTCAAGTTCCCGATGTTCGAGAAGGTGCACGTCGTCGGCGCAGAGGCCACGCCGCTGTACCAGCGGCTGACCGCGGCCACCGGCGTGGCGCCGGGCTGGAACTTCCACAAGTACCTGGTGGGCCGCGATGGCAAGGTCATCGCCCAGTTCGCCAGCAAGGTGACGCCGGACGATCCGCAGCTGACCGCCGCCATCGACAAGGCGCTGGCGGCAGCCGCCACGCATTGATATGCGGCACGGATGCCTCGACATCGACGGCATGCGTGCGACAATGCTTCTTTTCGCGCCGACGTCGGCGCCCAGACACTTCCAGGAATGCAGCGAATGAAGATGGGAATGCGCGGCGCCGCGGCGTCGGTTCTGATTCTGGCGATGGGCACTTCAGGTGTCGCTCTGTCGCAACAATCGGCTGCCCCCGCAGCCGCCAAGGAGACCGCAACCTTGAATTCCCCCAAGCAGAAGCTCGGCTACGCCATCGGCCTGGACGTGGCCAAGTCGTTCACCCCGATCGCCGATGAGATCGACGTGGCCGCGCTGCGCACCGCCGTGGAGCGTTCGTTCGAAGGCCTGCAGCCGCAGATCACCCAGGAACAGGCCAAGGCCACCGACGCGGCCCTGCGCCAGGTCGTGATGGCCCGCAGCGGCCAGCAGGTGCCGGGCATGGCGCCGGGTTCGCAGCCGCCGAAGGTCGACCGCGTCAAGGTGTCGCAGATGATCGGTTCCTACTCTGTGGGCCCGTCGCTGGCGCAGCTGAAGGACGACATCGATGTTGCCTCGCTGTTTGACGCGATCAGCACCGGCCTGACCAAGGGCCAGCCGAAGATGACGGAAGCTGACGCGACCGCCACCATCCAGGCCTTCATGGGCAGCAAGCAGGCTGAAATGCAGGCCAAGGCTGCCGCTGCTGCGCAGACCAACCGCGAAGAAGGCAATGCCTTCCTGGCCAAGAACAAGACCCAGCCGGGCGTCGTGACGACGGCCTCGGGCCTGCAGTACCAGGTCATCCGCCCGGGCAGCGGCGAGCGCCCGCTGCCGAGCAGCAAGGTGCGCGTGAACTATGAAGGCAAGCTGCTCAACGGCACCGTGTTCGACAGCTCCTATGGTCGTCAGCCGGCCGAGTTCGGCCTGGACCAGGTGATCAAGGGCTGGACCGAGGGCGTTGCGCTGATGCCGGTCGGTTCGAAGTACCGCTTCTGGATCCCGGGCAATCTGGCTTATGGCGAGAACGGTACGCCGGGTGGCCCGATCGGCCCGAACGCGACTCTGACGTTCGACGTCGAGCTGCTGGGCGTCCTGCCGTAAGCCACCACGGAGCCTGCACGGACATGCGCGTTGCGATTTTCGGTACCGGTTATGTAGGTCTGGTGACCGGTACCTGCCTGGCCGATGTCGGTCATCAGGTGGTCTGCGTCGATATCGACCAGGCCAAGGTGGATGGCCTCAACCAGGGCATCATCCCGATCTATGAGCCCGGCCTGGAGCCGATGGTGAAGGCCAACCACGCCGCGTCGCGGCTGGCATTCACCACCGATGCCGCAGCCGCGATCGGCCACGGCCAGGTCGTGTTCATCGCCGTCGGCACGCCGCCGGACGAGGATGGCAGCGCTGATCTGCAGTACGTGCTGGCCGTGGCCCGCACCATCGGCCAGCACATGAGCGTGCCGACCGTGGTGGTCAACAAGTCGACGGTGCCGGTGGGCACCGCCGACAAGGTGCGTGCGGCCATTGCTGAAGAACTTGCCGCGCGTGGCGCGGACATCACCTTTGACGTGGTGTCCAACCCGGAATTCCTGAAGGAAGGCGACGCGGTCGCCGACTGCATGCGCCCGGACCGCATCATCATTGGTGCGACCAGCGAGGAGTCGGTCGCGGTGATGCGTCGTCTGTATGCGCCGTTCAACCGCAACCACGACCGCGTGGTGGAAATGGACGTGCGCTCGGCCGAGCTGACCAAGTACGCGGCGAACGCGATGCTGGCGACCAAGATTTCGTTCATGAACGAAATCGCGAACATCGCCGAGCGCGTCGGTGCCGACGTCGAGCAGGTCCGCCAGGGCATCGGCTCGGACCCGCGCATCGGCTGGCACTTCATCTACCCGGGCGCCGGCTACGGTGGCTCCTGCTTCCCCAAGGACGTGCAGGCGCTGGCCCGCACCGCCCAGCAGCACGGTCTTGAGCCGAAGCTGCTGAACGCGGTGGAAGCGGTCAACGATGCGCAGAAGGGCCACCTGTTCGCCCTCATCCAGCGTCATTACGACAAGGGCGAGGACGAAGGCGTGCGCGGCAGGACCTTTGCCGTGTGGGGCCTGGCCTTCAAGCCGAACACCGACGACATGCGTGAAGCCTCCAGCCGTCGCCTGCTGGCGCAGCTGTGGGAGGGCGGTGCCACGGTGCGTGCCTACGACCCGGAAGCGATGCATGAATCGCAGCGCATCTTCGGCGAGCGCGATGACCTGGTGTTCTGCAGCAGTGCTGATGAGGCCCTCGAAGGGGCCGACGCGCTGGTGGTGGTCACCGAGTGGAAGCAGTTCCGCAGCCCCGACTTCCAGAAGCTGCGCGAGCAGCTGAAGGACGCGGCGGTGTTCGATGGGCGCAATCTGTACGATCCTGCCGAAGTGGAAGCTGCCGGCCTGGCGTACTACGGCATTGGCCGGGGGCGTTCGCTGCATGTCTGACCTGCTGCCGACCGAACGCGAGCAGGCGCTGGAAGCGCGCCTGGTCGAACTGGAAATGCGCGTGTCCTTCCAGGAACAGGCGCTTGCCGAATTGAGCGATGCGCTGGCCGATGCCCGCATGCAGGGCATGCGCAACGCCGACGTGCTGCGTGTGCTGCTGGAGGACCTGGGCAAGGTCCGCAACGCACTGAATTCTTCCGATCCGGCGAGCGAACCACCGCCGCCGCACTACTGATCCGAATCCTATGAGCGATACCCTCCGCGACCAGCTGATGGGCCTGGGCTTCAAGCCCGCGCCCAAGCCCGAGCGCAAGAATGATGGCCCCCGCCGTGATGGCCGCCCGCAGGGCAAGGGTGGCAACGGCAATGGAAAGCCGCAGGGCGCTGGCAAGGGCGAGCACAAGCCCGGCGAGCGTCGCGGGCATGGCCACGGTGGCCCGGGCAGGCCCGGCCAGTCGCGTGGCCCGGGCCAGCAGGGCCCGCGCAAGCCGCGCAGCGCCGAAGAGATGGATCTGGCCAAGGCCTATGCCATCCGTGCGCAGCGTGAGAAGGAAGAGCGCATCGAGACCGAGCGCCTGAAGCAGGAAGAAGCACGCGTGCGCCGCGAGGCGAAGGCCAAGCTGGAAGAACTGCTGAAGGACAAGGGCCTGAACTCCGAGGCGGCTGATATCGCTCGCCACTTCCCGTATGGCGGCAAGATCAAGCGCATCTACGTGACCGCCGAACAGCTGACCGCGCTCAATGCCGGTGAGCTGGGCGTGGTCCAGCTCAATGGCCGTTACCTGCTGGTGACCGCCGAAGTGCTGGCACAGTCCGAAGCGGTGTTTGCCGCATCGGTGGCACTGAAGGTCGACCCGAACGCGCCGGCCGAGGAAGATCCCTACGCAGACCCGCAGTACCAGGTACCGGACGACCTGGTCTGGTAACTGCACCTGCTGCACGATGAAAACGCCGGGCATTGCCCGGCGTTTTCGTTACCGGACGCGCGCAGTGCTGCGGCGTGCACGGATCAACGGCAGGCTCAGCGCGAAGAAGCACAGCAGTGCGCCGACCAGAGCGAATCCGCTACCGGCGAGGAAGGCCGTGCGTCCCTCGTCGATCTTCCACAGTTGGCCGGCGATGAGCGCGCCCAGCACGCCGCCGACACCGGACGAGAAACCGTACAGCAGGCCCTGGCCATGGCCATTGAGGCGTCCGGGGAAGTAGATCGCCAGCATCTGCATCGCCGCGGCGAAGAACGCGGCAAAGCCCAGCGCGTGCGCGGTCTGCGCCAGCAGCATCACCGGCAGGTTTTCCGGGAACAGTGCGGTCACGGCCCAGCGCAGGCAGGAACTGACCAGCGCGATCAGCAGCATCCAGCTGGCGTCATAGCGGCGGAAGAAGCGGCCGATGGTGAAGAACACGCCCACTTCGAACACCACGCCGATGGTCCAGAGCAGGCCGAGCGTGGATGTGCGATAGCCGTGGTGGTCCATGTAGACCGAGAAGAAGGTGTAGTACGGGCCGAACGAGAGCTGCTCCATGAAAGCGGCCAGGAAGAACGCCAGCACCGGCGGGCGGCGCACGATCTGCCAGAAGCCGCTGGCATCGCCGCCGGTCCTGCCGATGTCGCGTGCGTAGTGGTTGCTGAAGGCCGAGGCGACCAGCAGGACGAACAGCGGCAGCATCATCCAGGGCAGCAGCCCGGCGCGGCCGGCGGTGCCGTCACCTTCGATCAGCCAGCCGAACAGGGTGACGATGGCGATGAACCCAAGCGAACCCCAGACCCGGATCAGGCCGTAGCGATGGCTGTCGCTGCCGAGATGGGTGAGGGTGATCGACTCGAACTGCGGCATCACCGCGTTGTAGAAGAAGCAGAACACGATCATCGCCGGATACATCCACGGCTGCGGCAGAGGCAGCAGGAATGCGGCGAAGCTGATCAGGGTCAGCACGCAGCCGATGCGCAACAGTCGGATCGGCCGCGGTGAGGTGGCTGCCAGCGAGGTCCAGGCACTGGGTGCAACCACGCGTGTGGCATACCACAGCCCCATCATCACGCTGATGGCGGTCACGCTCATGCCGCGCGCGGTCAAAAACAGGCTCCAGTACGGAGTGAACGCGCCCAGCGCCGCGTAATAGAACAGGTAAAAGCTGGAAAGACGGGCAACGGGAACGGTCATCGCGGAATGATGAAGCAAAAAGGGGACGGAGGGGATTAAGTCGTTTGAGGCACAAACGACTTAATCCCCTCCGTCCCCTTTTCGGGTCATTCGGGATCGTAGTCGAGGTTGGAGGCCAGCCAGCGCTCGGCCTGGGCGCGCTCCACGCCCTTGCGCCGGGCGTAGTCGGTGACCTGCTCGCGGCTGAGGCGCCCGACCACGAAGTACTGGCTTTGCGGATGGCTGAAGTAGTAGCCCGATACCGCGGCGGTCGGAAGCATCGCAAAGCTCTCGGTCAGTTCCATGCCGGCGTTGGCCTCGGCCCGCAGCAGATCGAACAGGCGCCGCTTCTCGCTGTGCTCGGGGCACGCCGGATAGCCGGGAGCGGGGCGGATGCCACGGTACTGCTCATCGATCAGGGCGTCGTTGTCCAGCGTCTCGGCCTGGTCATAACCCCAGAATTCCGTGCGTACACGCTGATGCAGGCGCTCGGCCAGGGCTTCGGCGAAGCGGTCGGCCAGGGCCTTCAGCAGGATCGCGTTGTAGTCGTCATGCTCGGCTTCGAAGCGCGCCACGTGGGCATCGATGCCGATGCCGGCAGTGACCGCGAACGCGCCGATCCAGTCCTGCCTGCCGCTGTCGGTCGGCGCGATGAAATCGGCCAGGCAGAAATCCGGGCGCTCGGCCGGCTTGTCCACCTGCTGGCGCAGGAAGTGCAGGGTGGTCTCGCCCTGTGGGTGCTGCACGCGCACGTCGTCGCCGACGCTGTTGGCCGGCCACAGGCCGAACACGGCCTTGGCGGTCAGCCACTTCTCGCCGACGATGCGGTCGAGCATCGCGCGGGCATCGCGGTACAGCTCGCTGGCCTGGCTGCCGACGATCTCGTCGGTGAGGATCGCCGGGAACTTGCCGGCAAGCTCCCAGGCCTGGAAGAACGGCGTCCAGTCGATGTACTCGACCAGCTCGGCCAGCGGATAGTCATCGAAGACGTGCAGGCCCGGCTGCTTCGGTGCGGGCGGCGTGTAGTTCCCCCAGTCGCCCTGGAACTTCTGCCCGCGTGCATGTTCCAGCGACACCAGGCGCTTGGCATCGCCACGATTGCGGTGCCGTGCCCGGATCTCGGCATAGTCGGCCTCGTTGGCGGCAACGAAGGCTTCGCGCAGGTCGCGCGAGATCAGCGACTGGGCCACGCCGACCGCGCGCGAGGCGTCCTTCACCCACACCGTAGGCGCTTTGTAGTGCGGGTCGATCTTCAACGCGGTGTGCGCGCGCGAGGTGGTGGCGCCGCCGATCAGCAGCGGCAGATTGAAACCCTGGCGCTCCATCTCGCGGGCGACGTGGCTCATCTCCTCCAGCGAGGGAGTGATCAGACCGGACAGGCCGATCAGGTCGGCGTTGTGCTCGCGCGCGGCATCGAGGATCTTCTGCGCCGGCACCATCACGCCAAGGTCGACCACCTCGAAGTTGTTGCAGGCCAGGACCACGCCGACGATGTTCTTGCCGATGTCATGCACATCGCCCTTCACCGTGGCCATGATGATCTTGCCGTTGCTCTTGGCAGTGTCGCCGCTGCGCGCCTTCTCCGCCTCGATGTACGGCAGCAGGTAGGCCACGGCCTTCTTCATCACACGCGCGGATTTCACCACCTGCGGCAGGAACATCTTGCCTGCGCCGAACAGGTCACCGACGATGTTCATGCCGTCCATCAGCGGGCCTTCGATCACGTCCAGCGGGCGGCTGGAGGCCTGTCGAGCCAGTTCGGTGTCTTCTTCCACGAAGGCATCCAGGCCGTGTACCAGCGCATGCGCCAGGCGCTGCGCCACCGGCTTGTCGCGCCATGCCAGGTCTTCGGTCTTCGCCGCGCCCTTCCTGCCCTTGTAGCGCTCGGCGATCTCCAGCAGGCGTTCGGTGGCATCGCTGCGGCGGTTGAGGATCACATCCTCCACGCGCTCACGCAGCTCCGGCTCCAGCTCATCGTAGATCGGCATGGCACCGGCATTGACGATACCCATGTCCATGCCGGCGGCGATGGCGTGGTACAGGAACACCGAATGGATGGCCTGGCGCACCGTTTCGTTGCCGCGGAACGAGAACGAGACGTTGGAGACACCACCGGAGACGTGGCAGTGCGGCAGCGTCTGCTTGATGATGCGGGTGGCTTCGATGAAGTCCACCGCATAGTTGTCATGTTCTTCGATGCCGGTGGCGACGGCGAAGATGTTCGGGTCGAAGATGATGTCCTGCGGCGGGAAGCCGATCTCGTCGACCAGGATGCGGTAGGCGCGGGTACAGATCTCGACCTTGCGCGCACACGTATCGGCCTGCCCGCTTTCATCGAAGGCCATGACCACCGCGGCGGCGCCATAGCGCAGGACCTTGCGCGCGTGTTCGCGGAAAAGCGCCTCGCCTTCCTTCAGCGAGATCGAGTTGACCACGCTCTTGCCCTGCAGGCACTTCAGGCCGGCCTCGATCACGCTCCACTTGGAGGAGTCGACCATCACCGGGATGCGGGCGATGTCCGGCTCGGACATGATCAGGTTGAGGTAGCGGGTCATCGCCGCTTCCGAATCGATCAGGCCCTCGTCGATGTTGACGTCGAGGATCTGCGCGCCGCTCGCCACCTGCTGGCGGGCCACGTCCACGGCTTCTTCGTAGCGGCCTTCCTTGATCAGCTTGCGGAACTGCGCACTGCCGGTCACGTTGGTGCGTTCGCCGACGTTGATGAACAGCAGGTCCGGGGTGATGACCAGGGGTTCCAGGCCGGACAGGCGGGTAGGGCGGACAGGCGTCATGGCAGGCGTCGGCTCAGCAGCAATAGGGCGGGAAGTGCGGAACGGTGGCGGCGACATTCATGCGGCCTGCTCCCGGGTGCCGGGCAGTGCGCGCGGCGGCAGCCCGGCCACAGCCGCGGCAATGGCGCGGATATGGTCGGGCGTGGAGCCGCAGCAGCCGCCGACCAGGTTCAGCAGGCCATCTTCGGCGAAGCCTCGCAGGGTGCTGGCCATGTCCTCCGGCGTCTCGTCGTACTCGCCGAAGGCATTGGGCAGACCGGCATTGGGGTGTGCGCTGACGTAGCAGTCGGCGACCTGTGCAAGGGTTTCCACGTGCGGTCGCATCGCATCGGCGCCCAGCGCGCAGTTCAGCCCGATCGACAGCGGCCGAGCATGCGCCAGCGAGGCATGGAAGGCTTCCGCAGTCTGCCCGGACAGGGTGCGACCGGAAGCGTCGGTGATGGTGCCGGAGATCATCACCGGCAACCGCGCGCCGCGCGCATCGAACGCTTCCTCCAGCGCATACAGCGCGGCCTTGGCGTTGAGCGTGTCGAAGATGGTCTCGACCATGATGGTGTCGGCGCCGCCGTCGATCAGGCCCTCGATGGCTTCGCGGTAGGTGTCGCGCAGTTCGTCGAAGCTGGTGTTGCGGAAGCCCGGATCGTTCACGTCCGGGCTGATCGAGGCGGTGCGGCTGGTCGGGCCGACCACCCCGATCACGAAGCGCGGCTTCCCCGGGGTGGTTGCGGCCACGGCGTCACAACAGGTGCGCGCGACCGCAGCGCCGGCCTTGTTCAACTCGTACACCAGGTGTTCGAGGTGGTAGTCGGCCTGGCTGACCGAAGTGGCGTTGAAGGTGTTGGTCTCGACCAGGTCCGCGCCCGCTTCCAGGTAGGCGGTGTGGATGTCTGCGACGATCTGCGGCCGGGTCAGCAGCAGCAGATCGTTGTTGCCCTTCAGGTCATGGCCCTCCGGCGTGCCGTGGTCGCAGCCGGGGCCATGGCTGTGATCGTAACCGCCGGCGAAGCGTTCGCCACGGTAATCGTCTTCCTGCAGGCCGTGGCGCTGGATCATCGTGCCCATCGCACCGTCGATGATCAGGATCCGCTCGCGCAGGGCGTCGAGCAGGGCGTTGGCACGCTCAGGATGCAACCAGGGCAGGGCAGGCATGGCGTTCTCGGGCTCAGGGTTTGTGGGCGATCAGCGAAATCACTTCGAAGTGCGGCGGACGCTTCTCGCGGGTGACCGTCTCCAGGCTGGATACCTGCAGGCCGGCCTTGTCGACGAACCTGCGCAGCTCCTTGTCGCTGAAGCCGAGGTTGACGTGGCCGTAGGCCTCCACCGCGGCCTTGTGTTCATGGCGGGCCAGGCTGCACAGCAGCAGGCGCCCGCCCGGGCGCAGCACGCGCGCGCCTTCGGTCACCGCCTGCGCCGGCTTGCTGGCGTAGGTCAGCGCGTGCATCAGCACTACCAGATCGAAACTGTTGTCCTTGAAGGGCAGCGCATGCATGTCGCCCTCGCGCACTTCCACGTTGGGCAGACGGCGCAGGCGCTCGCTGGCGGCGGCGACCACGCGCGCGCTGGTGTCGATGCAGATGTAGCGCTTGGCATGCGGGGCCACCAGTTCGGCCAGCACGCCGTCACCAGAGGCGATGTCCAGCACGTCGCCGGTCTCCAGCAGCGGCAGCGCGGTGCGGGCGAGGGCTTCCCAGGTGCGCCCCGGGGAGTAGTGGCGTTCCATGTCGCCGGCCACGCTGTCGGCCCAGTTCTGGTCGGAGGCGCGGTGGGCCAGCACGGCAGCGACGCGTTCAGCGTCCTGGCGCAGCAGCGGGTCATCGCTTCCGTTGCTCAAGGCATGCCACAATGCACGCTGCGCCGGGTCCAGCTGGGCCTCGTCGAAGCGGTAATAGGCCGATACGCCGGCACGGCGGTCGCGGACCAGGCCGGCTTCCTTCAGGCGCGCCAGGTGGGTGGACACGCGTGGCTGTGCCAGCCGGGTGATCGCCGACAGTTCGGCCACGGTCAGTTCCTCCTGCTCCAGCAGCGCCAGCAGGCGCACGCGGGTCGCATCGGCGAACACCTTCAGGCGGGTCGACCAGTCTTCAAGATCCATAAATATCTACCTATCGCGATATAGAGATATATTCGCTGAAAGGGCCCGTCGCGGTCAAGTCGCCAGCGTACGGAAACAGCCGGGCCCCGGTACAATCGGGGCACCTGGGCGCGCCGTATGTAGCCCATAACTTCATGTACCCGGGAGGGTGTTGTGGATTTCAGCTTTACCGAAGAGCAGTTGATGCTGCAGGACGTTGCGCGGCGCATCGCGCAGGAGAAGATCGCCCCGAGCGCGGAGCACCATGACCGTACCGGCGAGTTCCCGCTCGACAACATCCGCCTGCTGGGCGAGAACGGCCTGATGGGCATCGAAGTGCCGACCGAATACGGTGGCGCGGGCATGGACCCGGTTGCGTACGTGCTGGCGATGGTGGAGGTCGCCGCCGCCGACGCAGCCCATTCGACCATCATGTCGGTCAACAACTCGCTGTTCTGCAACGGCATCCTCACCCACGGTACCGAGCAGCAGAAGCAGACCTACGTGCGTG
This sequence comes from Stenotrophomonas sp. Sm2128, assembly GCF_030985535.1. Lineage (NCBI taxonomy): Bacteria > Pseudomonadati > Pseudomonadota > Gammaproteobacteria > Lysobacterales > Lysobacteraceae > Stenotrophomonas > Stenotrophomonas sp. Sm2128. Next base: position 65,984 of record NZ_JAPTFQ010000009.1, on the reverse strand, counting down.
CCATCGCCGAGGGCGAGGCCATCGGCGCGTTCGCGCTGACCGAGCCGCAGTCCGGCTCCGATGCCACCGCCATGCGCTGCCGCGCGGTGAAGCAGGCCGACGGCACCTTCGTCATCAACGGCAAGAAGAGCTGGATCACCTCCGGCCCGGTGGCCAGGTACATCGTGCTGTTCGCGATGAGCGAGCCGGACAAGGGCGCGCGCGGCATCACCGCCTTCCTCATCGATACCGAAAAGGCGGGCTTCGGTCGCGGCAAGACCGAGCCGAAGCTGGGCATCCGCGCTTCGGCCACCTGCGAGATCGAGTTCAACGATTACGTGGCGCAGGCCGAAGACGTGCTGGGCCAGGAAGGCGAGGGCTTCAAGATCGCCATGAGCGTGCTCGATGCCGGCCGCATCGGCATCGCCTCGCAGGCCATCGGCATCGCCCGCGCCGCCTATGAGGCGACCCTGGAGTACGTGAAGGAGCGAAAGGCCTTCGGCGCGGCCATCGGCACCTTCCAGATGACCCAGGCCAAGATCGCCGACATGAAGTGCAAGCTGGACGCAGCGCTGCTGCTGACCCTGCGTGCCGCGTGGGTGAAGGGCCAGGGCAAGCGTTTCAGCACCGAAGCAGCGGTGGCCAAACTGACCGCTTCGGAAGCAGCGATGTGGATCACGCACCAGGCGGTGCAGATCCACGGCGGCATGGGGTACTCGAAGGAGATGCCGCTGGAGCGTTACTTCCGTGATGCCAAGATCACCGAGATCTACGAGGGCACCTCGGAGATCCAGCGCCTGGTGATCGCGCGCAACGAGACCGGGTTGCGCTGATGGACGCGACGGGGCGGCGATTGCCGCCCCGTTTCCCTTTTGCGATCAACGTGGCAATCGGCAAACGATATCCGTTCCGTTCCATTCACAGACGATCTGCAGCGACTCAGGTGGAGCACCGGGGAACATGTTCACCCCATAGAGGCGACCGGAGTCGATCCATCGATCCAGATCGTCCCGGCTGTTGAAGTTGTAGGTGCCGGCGAAGTGTTGGGCCAGGCCGGGGCTGGTTGCCGCGCCGTCGGGAATCATGTTGCCATTGGCGTCCTTGCTCTGGCCTTGCACGTATCTGGCGGTGTCCACTGACGAAGAGACGATGGCCAGCGTAGTCTTCGAGCCATCGCGCCAGGTGATCCTGTAGATTGCACCGTCGATTCCGAGGGCCTTGCTGACGAAGCTCAGGCCGATCGAGGACAGGAATGTCGCCATGCTGTTCCAGGCCCTCGACGATGTCGTGGCGCCTGTGAATGCCTTGCCCATGGCGCTCTCCAGCCTGAATCGCTCGGTTGCCATCTGCACGACATCGTAGGCGTTGAGGTTCTTGTGCTCTTCCGGGAAGCCTATGCCGTTGGCGTATTGCGGGTCATCAGGATGAACCTCGTACTGGACTCCTCTTCCGACCCACTGCCGCGGCGCGAACTGTACGGTTGGCACGTTGTTGTCGAGCATCCCCATGATCCGATTGAAGGATGCGTTGATTGGCCCGGGAATCTGCGCCCTTGTTGCGCGATACCGACGTAGCTCGCGATCGTATTCCACATCGAAGCCATGGAGCCGGCGCTGCTGGAAGTCGACGACGATGGTGGGCCCCGTGCCCGAGTAAAGCGCCAGTGCGCGTGGATCGCGACAGTTGTCGCAGACGAGGACGCCTGCCGCATGTGCGTCCTGGACGCTGCTGGCCGCGAAGAGCGCGCCAAGCAGAAGGGCGGGGCGGCTGAAGCGTCGTAGTGGTGCTCTTTCCATGAACTGTCTCCTGGGCGGCATCGGATCGATTGCCGTGGAGGCATCTGGATAGCAACGATCCGGGCGTGCCGCACTTCTGCGCGCCCAGGAATCCAAAGCGGGGGCCTTATGCGAAACCGGTAGACGCCTTGAGCGCCTCGTTGTCGGCGCAGCAGTGGAAGGGACTTTTCAGTACAGGCCGTATGCGACCGGTCTCCGGGCAGGCGACATGCCAACGATTCATTGGCATTCCCGCTCCTTGGTCGCAGAATGCTCCACCGTTCATGGACGCCACCACATGCTCATCTATCGAGGCGCAGGGCTGCTGACCCTGCTCACACCGATCGCTGCCGTGCTGCTCATCCTCATCCTGTTCCCGGATCCAGCGGTGGGTCGCGGCAATACTTCACTCAGCCAGGTCCTGCTGGCGTTCGGCCTTGGCTCGGCAATCAACACGGTGCTGGGTTTCGTGCTCAATCGAAAGCCGCGTGTACCTGGGCAGCATGCTCCGCATCACTTCTTCTTCCTGCCGATGCAATGGCCTGCACTGGCGATTGTGGCGGCATGCGTGGTGATCGCAGTGTTGCGCTGAGACGCTGCCCGGACAGCGCCCACCAAGGTTGGCGACTACCGGGTATGCGTCGCTCCGGTAGATGCCGACCTGGGGCGGCATGGGTCCAGAAGCGGCAACAAAAAAGGCCCCGGATCGCACCGGGGCCTTTCTCGTTTCAGTTCACCGCTGGATCAACGATCCGGACGGTGTGCTGCATCCGCGTCGCGCTGGCGTTCCATGAACTCCTTGGACGGTTCATCCAGCTTGTCGCCCAGCATGCGGCGCACGACCACGAAGAACACCGGGATCATCAACAGGCCGAGCAGGGTGGCGAACAGCATGCCGCCGATCACGCCGGTACCGATGGCGTGGCGGGAATTGGCGCCCGCGCCGGTGGAGATCGCCATCGGGATCACGCCCATGATGAACGCGAACGAGGTCATCAGGATCGGGCGGAAACGCAGGCGGGCCGCTTCGATGGTGGCATCGCGCAGGTTCTTGCCGGCGGCGCGCTGCTCCACCGCGAACTCCACGATCAGGATCGCGTTCTTCGCCGCCAGGCCGATCACGGTGATCAGGCCGATCTTGAAGAACAGATCGTTGGGCAGGCCGCGCAGCATCGACAGGCCGAGGGCACCGAGCACACCCAGCGGCACCACCAGCAGCACTGCCACCGGGATCGACCAGCTCTCATACAGCGCGGCCAGGCACAGGAACACCACTACGATCGACAGCACCAGCAGCAGCGTCGCCGCGTTGCCAGCCAGGATTTCCTGGTAGGACATGCCCGACCAGTCGTAGCCGAAGCCGGCCGGCAGGTCGTCGTTGACGATGCTCTCCATGGTCTGCATCGCCTCGCCCGAGCTGGTACCTGGGGCCTGCGAGCCGACGATGTTGATCGCCGAGTAGCCGTTGTAGCGGCTCAGCGACGGCGGTGCCGACACCCATTCGGACTTGACCACCGTGTTCAGCGGGATCATCGAATTGGTGCCATCGGCGTTCTTGGTCAGGCTGGAGGGGCTGTAGAAGCTCTTCAGCGACTCCTGGCCGGTGCGGTACGGACCATCGGCCTGCATGGTCACGCGCTTGATGCGGCCTTCGTAGAAGAAGTCGTTGACGTACACCGGGGCCAGCATCAGCTGGATGGTGCTGTACACGTCCGACACCGACATGCCCATCGACTGCGCCTGCACGCGGTCCACATGCAGCTGCAGCTGCGGCGCGTTTTCCAGGCCGTTCGGGCGCACGCCGACCAGGTGGTCCGGCTTCTGCGCGGCCTGGCCGAGCAGGATGTTGCGGGCCTGCGTCAGCTGCTCGTAACCGGCACCACTGCGGTCCTGCAGCCACATGTCGAAGCCGCCGAACTGGCCAAGGCCCTGCACGGTGGGCAGGTTGACCACGAAGATCTGCGCTTCCTTGATGCCGTAGAACGCGCCGTTCATGTTCTGGATGAACTCGGGCGCGGTGAACTTGCGTTCCTCCCACGGCTTCAGGCGGATGAAGCCCATGCCGACGTTCTCGCCGGAACCGACGAAGCTGAAGCCGGCCACCTGCAGCATGCCTTCATAGCCATCCTGCTTTTCCAGGATGCCACGCATCTGCGCGAACACTTCGTTGGTCTGGCCCTTGGTCGAGCCCGGCGGCAGCTGCACGATCGCCAGCGCATAGCCCTGGTCTTCTTCCGGCAGGAAGCTGCCCGGCATGCGGGTGAACAGGAAGCCGCACAGTGCGGTGAGCACCACGAACAGGATCATCCAGCGCGGCGCATGGCGCACCGCCGAGGTGATGTGGCCGACATAGGTGTGGCTGATCTTGTCGTAGTACTTGTTGAAGGTGCGGTAGACGATGTTCGGATTGTCGTTGTGCGTCGGCTTCAGGAAGGTCGCGCACAGCGCCGGGGTGAAGCCCAGCGCCAGGAACGCCGAGAACGCCATCGAAATGGCGATGGTCAGGGCGAACTGCTTGTAGATCTCACCGGCGGCGCCGCCCTGCAGGGCGGACGGGATGAACACCGCAGCCAGCACGACGGTGATCGCCACCACCGCGCCGGTGATCTGGGTCATCGCCTTCTGCGTGGCCGGCTTCGGCGCCAGGCCTTCCTCGGTCATGATGCGTTCGACGTTCTCGATCACCACGATCGCGTCATCGACCACGATGCCGATCGCCAGCACCATCGCGAACAGGGTCAGCTGGTTGATCGTGAAGCCGATCATCCACATGCCCAGGAAGGTACCGAGCAGCGCCACCGGGATGACCAGGGTCGGGATCAGCGTGGCGCGGAAGTTCTGCAGGAAGATCAGCATCACCAGGAACACCAGGAACACTGCTTCAAACAGCGTCTTGACCACTTCCTGGATCGAGATCTTGACGAAGGTGGTGCTGTCGTACGGCGAGAACCAGGTCACGCCGGCCGGGAAGCTGGGCTGCAGCTCGTCCATCTTGGCGCGCACCGCCTCGGCCACGTTCAGGGCGTTGGCGCCCGGCAGCAGCTGGATGGCGAAGGCACCGGTCGGCTTGCCGTTGTACTGGGTGTCGAAACCGTAGTTGTTGGCACCGAAGGCAACGCGGGCGATGTCCTTCAACAGCACCCGCGAGCCGTCAGCGTTGGCGCGCAGGATGATGTTCTCGAACTCCTGCGGCGAACTGAAGCGGCCTTCGGCCGAGACCGTGGCGGTGAAGTGCTGGCCTTCCGGCGACGGATCCGAGCCAAGCGCACCGGCGGCGAACTGCACGTTCTGCGCGCGCACCGCAGCCAGCACCTGGCTGGCCGACAGGCCATAACCCTGCATCTTTTCCGGGTTCAGCCAGATGTTCATGGCGTACTCGGAACCGAACTGCTGGGTGCTGCCGACGCCGGGGATACGCGAGACCTGGTCGAGCACGCGCGAACCAACGATGTCGTTCAGCGCATCACGGTTGATGGTCGGGGTATCGGACTGCAGCGCCACCACCATCAGGAAGCCGGCGTTGGCCTTGGCCACCACCACGCCCTGCTGGGTCACTTCCGAAGGCAGTCGTGGCGTGGCCAGCGAGACCTTGTTCTGCACCTGCACCTGGGCGATGTCCGGATCGGTACCCGTCTCGAAGGTCAGGGTGATCTGCGCACGGCCGTTGGACGACGAGGAAGAGCTGAAGTACAGCAGGTGATCGATACCGGTCAGCTGCTGCTCGATCACCTGGGTGACCGATTTTTCCGTGGTGTCGGCACTGGCGCCCGGGTAGGTGGCCGAGACGGTGACCTGCGGTGGGGCGATGTTGGGATAGGACTCCACGCCCAGGTTGAGGATCGCGATCACGCCGCTGAGCGAGATCAGGATCGCCACCACCCAGGCGAAGACTGGATGTTCGATGAAAAATTTAGGCATGACGGAAGGTTCCCGTTACTGCTTGTTCGAATCGGTGGCGGCCGGCTTGGCCGCATCGGCCTGCTCGGGCTTGGCCGCGTCGGCCGGTGCCTTGCCAGCAGCCGGTGCGGTGCCCGCCGGAGCGGCGCCGCCTGCGGCCGGCTTGCCGTTGGCGTCCTGCCCCGGGGTCCACGGCTTGGCCACCGCCGGTGCACCTTCCTTGACCTTCTGCACGCCGGCCACGATCACCTTGTCGCCGGCGGCCAGGCCGTCGCTGACCAGCCAGTTGCCGTTCTGCGCGCCATCGGTCTTCACGTTCTTGCGCACGACCTTGCCGTCGGCGCCGACCACCATCACGTAGCCGCCGGTGGTGTCGCGCAGCAGGGCCTGCTGCGGTACCAGGAAGGCATTGTTGCGTTCGCCCAGGTTGGCCTGGAAGCTGACGAAGGCGCCCGGCAGCAGGATCTGCTGTGGGTTCGGCAGCAACGCGCGCAACGACACCGCACCGGTGGCCGGGTCGACCGTGGTCGAGGAGAAGTCCAGGGTGCCCGGCTCGCTGTAGGTGCTGCCATCGGCCAGCTTGACGTTCACCGTGGCCTTGCCGTCGCCCGACAGCGCCAGCGCGCCCTTGGCCTGTTGCGCGCGCAGCTGGGTCAGCTCGTCCACGCTCAGCGAGAAGTTCACGTACAGCGGGTCGAGCTGGTCGACGGTGGTCAGCAGGGTCACATCGCCCTGGCCGACCAGCGCGCCTTCGGTGACCTGCTGCTTGTTGGCCACGCCGCTGATCGGTGCGGTTACTTCGGTGTAGCCCAGGCTGATGCGCGAGGAAGTCACCGCTGCTTCGGCCTGCTTGACCGCCGCCAGCGCGGTACGCTCGGCCGATTCAGCGTTGTCCAGGTCGGACTTGGAGACGAACTGCTGCGGCGCCAGCGAACGTGCACGGTCGGCGGCCACCTTGGCGTTGGCGTAGGTCGCGCGGGCCGATGCCAGCTGTGCTTCGGAGGCGTTGAGCGAGGCACGCAGCGGCGCCGGGTCGATCAGGAACAGGGTCTGGCCCTGCTTGACCTGCGAGCCTTCCTGGTAGACGCGCTTGAGCAGCACGCCCGGCACGCGCGCACGCACGTCGGCGCTGCGGAACGGCGACAGGCGACCGACCAGCTCGCGCTGCAGCGGCAGGGTCTGCGGCTTGGCGTCGATCACGCCCACCTCCGGCGGCGGGGGCGTCTGCTGTTCCGGCTTCTTGCAGGCAGCCAGCGCGACAGCAACGGCGCACGTCAAGGCAAGGGTGCGGAGTGGGGCGGTCATCAGGAGGAACTCCGGGGTTGGTTTGAAGACGGGGCCGGCGACGGCTGAGGCGCGAAGGCGCGCAGGAAGCTGTCGACGGAGAACTCTGCCCAGCGCCGACGCAGCCGCGCGTCATCACGATGGGGGGTATGGAAACGCTGTTTGTCGAAATCCTGACCGGCAATCATGCTCAGCAGCAGTTCGGCCATGAAGTGCGGGTCGTCATGCCGGAGCTGGCCACGCATGCAAACGGTTTCAATCCATTCAGCAAGATGAAGCGTCAGTGCGCCGGCTCCATGCCGGTACAGCGTACGCGCCTCTTCGGGAAACTGGGCCGCGTCGGCGGCGATCAGCCGGCAGGCCTGGCCCACGTGCGGTTGGTTGAAGTGCTCCAGGAAGTCGGTGGCGAACTGGAGCAGGCTGGCACGCAGGTCGTCAGTGCGGAGTGCACGAACCATGGCGCCGGTGGCGTGGCCGACGTGGCGCTGCATCACCCGGCGCAGCAGTTCCTGCTTGCTGCCGTAGCGCGAGTACAGGGTCTGCTTGGAGCAGCCGGCGTGCTGGGCCACCGCCTCCATGCTCATCTGCATGCCCTGCTGGGCCAGCAGTTCGCGTACGGCGTCGAACACACGCTCATCGCGTGCATCGAGGGCAACGGGGAGGTAGGCCGGGTTCACGCGGTGGACTATACCGTCCAGTTCAGGATTGTGGAATCGCATCGGCGTCGCCGCGTGTGTCTTCCGGTAACACGTTTTGCCGATCCTGTCGGCAGTGCTGAAACAGGCGCCAGCACCATACCGGTGCGAACTGAATAGGCGTTTGAACCGCAGCAAACCCGAATCTGCTTATTCCGTCCTGCAGCAAGGCCTTTTCGCGCGGTAGGGCTACAATTTCATTTTCCCAACTGAGCAAGCGCATCGCTCTGCCATGAAACCGCAAAAAACCGCAGCCAAGACCGTGAAGAACAAGACGAAACCAGCAGAGTCGGAGGTCGCAGTGACCGCTGGTTTCTCCCTGGAGCCGGTGTACACGGCCTTGCGCAAGCGCTACCCCGCGGCCGCACAGGCCGAAGCAGTGGCCTTTGCCACTGACTTCTACAAGCGCATGGAGTCGGACGAGTTCCCGCACCACAGCGCTGAAGAGTGGGCCGCTCTCGCGGCTGAGACGCTGGAATTCGCGCGTGCCCGCAAGGCCGGCAAGGCCAACGTCCGCGTGTTCAATCCGACCGCGAAGGCCAACGGTTGGGAATCGCCGCACACCGTGCTGCAGATCGTCAACGATGACATGCCGTTCCTCGTGGATACGGTCACCATGTCGCTGGCCGAGCAGGGCGTGGGCGTCCACGTGCTGGGCCACCCGGTGCTGCGCTTCACCCGCGACAAGGCCGGCAAGCTGGTCAAGGTCGGCGAGGGTGATGCCGAGTCGGTGATGCTGCTGGAGATCGACCGCCAGCCGGCCGAAGCCATGGCCGCCATCGAACAGGCCATCAACAAGGCGCTGGACGAAGTGCGCGCGATCGTGCGCGACTGGCAGCCGATGAAGGACAAGGCACTGGCGCTGGCCGACGACCTGGGCAAGCGCCAGCTGCCGGTCGACGATGCATCGCGCAAGGAAGCACAGGAGTTCCTGCGCTGGGCCGCCGACAACCACTTCACCTTCTTCGGCTACCGCGAGTACCGCGTCGAGAAGCAGGGCAAGGAAGACGTACTGGCGCCGCTGAACGACACCGGCCTGGGCCTGATGCGCGGCAAGGACAAGTCCGCGGCCCGCCCGGTCAAGACCCTGGCCGCGCAGGGCCTGAACGCCACGTCCGGCCTGAAGGACGCGCTGATCCTGACCAAGACCAATGCCCGTTCGCGCGTGCACCGCGCCGGCTACATGGACTACATCGGCGTGCTGGAATTCGACGCCAAGGGCAAGATCATCGGCGAGCAGCGCTTCCTTGGCCTGTTCACCTCCAGTGCCTACAACCGTCGCCCGTGGGAGATCCCGCTGGTGCGCCAGCGCCACGAGCACGTGATGAAGCAGTCGGGCCTGGCCCCGGCCAGCCACAGTGGCAAGGCCCTGCGCCACATCCTGGAAACGCTGCCGCGCGAAGAACTGTTCCAGTCCAGCGAGGACGAACTGTTCCGCACCGCGATGGGCGTGCTGGGCCTGCAGGAACGCGTGCGCAGCCGCCTGTTCCTGCGCCGCGACAAGTACAGCCGTTTCATCTCCGCGCTGGTCTACCTGCCGCGCGAGCGCTTCAACACCGACGTGCGCCTGCGCATCGAAGCGATGCTGAGGGACGCGCTGCACGGCGAGTACGTCGACAGCTCGGTGGTGCTGGGCGAATCGCCGCTGGCCCAGGTGCACCTGATCGTGCGCCCGAAGCCGGGTGAAATGCTCGACGTTGATACCGCCGAACTGGAGCAGAAGCTGGCCCAGGTCCTGCGCAACTGGCAGGACGACCTGCGCGAAGCGCTGGTGGCCCGCCACGGCGAGACCGAAGGCCTGCGCATCGCCGCCCGCATCGGCAAGGCGCTGCCGGCCGGTTACATCGAAGACAACAGCACGGCTGTTGCGGCCAACGATGTCAGCCAGCTTGATGCCCTGACCGGCCCGGACGACCTGCGCCTGAGCCTGCAGGCCGTGCCGCGCGAAAGCGGTGATGGCCTGCGCCTGAAGCTGTATCGCCAGCTGGACGACATCCCGCTGTCGGACGCGCTGCCGATGATGGAAAACATGGGCCTGCGCGTGATCGCCGAGCGTCCGTACCGCCTGTCGGTCGACAACGCCCCGGTGTACGTGCAGGACTTCGAGGTCGAATCGACCGCCGGCGCGATCGATGCCGCCAGCGTCGATGAAGCCTTCGGCGAGACCTTTGCCCGCGTCTGGCACGGCGATGCCGAGAACGACGGCTTCAACCGCCTGGTGCTGGCTGCCGGCCTGCACTGGCGCCAGGTCGCCATGCTGCGTGGCTACTGCAAGTACCTGCTGCAGACCGGCGTGCCGTTCTCGCAGGCCTACGTGGAAGGCACCTTCGCGCGCTACCCGCTGCTGGCCCGACTGCTGGTCGAGCTGTTCGAAGCGCGCTTCGATCCGGCTACCGGCCACGAGAGCAAGGACGACATCGCCGCCGGCCAGGCCCAGCTGAAGGCCCACTTCGATGTGCTGGCTGCTGGCGACGACGCCACCCTGAAGGTGCTCAAGACCGTGGTCGACGCCCGCAAGGGTGACCGCGACGCGCAGATGCAGGCCGCGCGCGATGCGCTGCTGAAGCTGATGGACCGTGTGTCCAGCCTGGACGAGGACCGCATCCTGCGCTCGTTCATGGGCGTGATCGACGCGACCCTGCGCACCAGCTACTACCAGACCGATGCCAACGGCCAGCACGGCCATGTCATCAGCTTCAAGTTTGATTCGGCGCTGGTGCCGGACCTGCCGAAGCCGCGCCCGTACCGCGAGATCTTCGTCTACGGCCCGCGCGTGGAAGGTACCCACCTGCGCTTCGGCGCGGTCGCCCGTGGTGGCCTGCGCTGGTCGGATCGTCGCGAAGACTTCCGTACCGAAGTGCTGGGCCTGGTCAAGGCACAGATGGTCAAGAACACCGTGATCGTGCCGGTCGGCGCGAAGGGCGGCTTCTTCGCCAAGACCCCGCCGGTGAACGGCGACCGCGACGCGATCTTCGCCAACGGCGTGGCCTGCTACAAGCTGTTCATCCAGGGCCTGCTGGACATCACCGACAACATCGTCAACAACAAGATCGTGCCGCCGGTGGATGTCGTGCGCCACGACATGGACGATCCGTACCTGGTGGTGGCCGCCGACAAGGGCACCGCGACCTTCTCCGACATCGCCAACGGCCTGGCCATCGCGCACGGCTTCTGGATGGGCGATGCGTTCGCCTCCGGTGGTTCGGTTGGCTATGACCACAAGGGCATGGGCATCACCGCACGCGGTGCGTGGGAATCGGTCAAGCGCCACTTCCGTGCGCTGGGCCGTGACAGCCAGACCCAGGACTTCACTGCGGTCGGCGTCGGCGACATGTCCGGCGACGTGTTCGGCAACGGCATGCTGCTGTCGCGCCACATCCGCCTGGTCGCTGCCTTCGACCACCGCCACATCTTCCTGGACCCGAACCCGGATGCGGCCACCACGTTCGTCGAACGTGAGCGCCTGTTCACCGTGCCGCGTTCGAGCTGGGCGGACTACGACGCCAAGCTGATCAGCAAGGGCGGCGGCGTATACCCGCGCAGCCTGAAGTCGATCGAGATCACCCCGCAGGTGCGTGAAGCGCTGGGCCTGGATGACAACGTCAAGGCGCTGTCGCCGAACGATCTGATGAGCGCGATCCTGAAGGCACCGGTCGACCTGCTGTGGAACGGCGGCATCGGTACCTACGTGAAGGCTGCCAGCGAGCAGCACAGCGATGTCGGCGACCGCGCCAACAACGCCCTGCGCGTGAACGGTGGCGAGCTGCGCTGCAAGGTGGTGGGCGAGGGCGGCAACCTGGGCATGACCCAGCTGGGCCGCATCGAAGCCGCCCAGGCCGGCGTGCTGCTCAACACCGACTTCATCGATAACTCGGCCGGTGTGGACACCTCCGACCACGAAGTCAACATCAAGATCCTGCTCAACGATGTGGTGCGGGCCAAGAAGCTGACCGTCGAGCAGCGCAACAAGCTGCTGGCCTCGATGACCGATGAAGTCGCCGAGCTGGTGCTCAATGACAACTACCGCCAGAACCAGGCGCTGAGCCTGATGGAGCGGATGGCGGTCAAGCGCCTGGGTTCCAAGCAGCACTTCATCCGTACCCTGGAACAGCAGGGCCTGCTGGATCGCCAGATCGAGTTCCTGCCGTCCGACGCCGAGCTGTCCCAGCGCAAGGCACGCGGCCAGGGCCTGACCCGCCCGGAACTGTCGGTGCTGCTGTCCTACTCGAAGCTGGTGGCGTTCGCCCAGCTGCTGGAATCGGACATCCCGGAAGATCCGTACCTGTCCAAGGAACTGCAGCGTTACTTCCCGACCCCGCTGCAGAAGAAGTACGCCGACGCGATGGAGCGTCACCGCCTGAAGCGCGAAATCATCGCCACGGCCGTGACCAACCAGACCATCAACCGCATGGGCGCCACCTTCCTGATGCGCATGCAGGAAGACACCGGCCGTTCCATCGCCGAAGTCGCCAAGGCCTACACCATCAGCCGCGAAACGCTGGATGCGCGCGCGCTGTGGGCGCAGATCGATGCACTCGACGGCAAGGTGCCGGAGTCGGTGCAGATCGACGCACTGGAAGTGATCTGGAAGCTGCAGCGTTCGTTCGTGCGTTGGCTGCTGTCGCGCCCGGGCGCGATGCCGGGCATCACCGAAGCGGTCAACCGCTACCAGGGTCCGTTCAACGACATCCGCGTTGCCTCGGGTGTGCTGCCGGATTCGCAGCGTCCGACCTACGAAGCCCTGGTGGCCGAGTGGAAGGAAAAGGGCCTGCCGTCCGCGCTGGCGCAGCAGCTGGCCGAACTGCACTTCCTGGAGCCGGCGTTCGACATCATCGAACTGGCCCGCACCCGCAAGCTGAAGCCGGTGGACGTGTCCAAGGTCCACTTCCGCCTGGGCGATGCCCTGCAGCTGCCGTGGCTGTTCGAGCAGGTCGATGCGCTGGAGGTCAACGGTCGTTGGCACGCCGTGGCACGTGGCGTGCTGCGTGACGAGCTGGCCGCCAACCACCGCAACCTGGCCGGCCAGGTGCTGGGCACCAAGGGCAGCAGCGCGGAAGCCAAGGTCGCAGCCTGGATGGGCCGTGACGACAACAGCCTGCGCTTCACCCTGGCGATGCTGGCCGAACTGGCCGAGCAGAAGACCCTGGACTACCCGACCGTTTCGGTCGCGGTGCAGCGCCTGGGCCAGCTGGCGGCACATGGCGCGTAAGTGAAGTAGTGCCAGGCCATGCCTGGCATGCGTGAACCGGAACGGCCCCGCGAAAGCGGGGCCGTTTTGTTTTTGCTTTCTCTTCTACGATCACTGACCCGACGCCGGCCGTGAACCTGCCAGGTGGATGACCGGCATATCCGCCGGGACCGTGAGCGCCATGGATGGCGCGATCGAGCCCCCAGGGATGGGTTTACGGCGTGTCCCGGCGGATATGCCGGTCATCTGCCCCACGGGGTCCAACTCCCGGCGCTCGGTTATGCTCTCCATCAAACCCACCCGGATCCACCGATGAGCGACACCCCCCGAATCGCTTTCCTGGCCAGCACCGCCGAGCCCGCGCAGATGGCCCGCGCGGCGATGATCTCGCGTTATGGCGATCACGCGCCGGAGCAGGCCGACGTGCTGTGCCCGCTGGGGGGCGACGGCTTCATGCTGCAGACCCTGCATCGGCATGGGCACCTGGGCAAGCCGGTGTTCGGCATGAAGCTGGGCACGGTCGGCTTCCTGATGAACCAGTACCGTGGAGACGACGACGTGCAGGCCCGCATCGCACGCGCAGAACCGGCCAACCTGCGCCCGCTGGAAATGGTGGCGCTGACCGAGTCCGGCACCAGTACCGGCTCGCTGGCCTACAACGACGTTTCGCTGCTGCGCCAGACCCGGCAGGCCGCGCATATCGGTATCGATCTGAACGGCCAGGAGCGCGTGGCCGAACTGATCGGCGACGGCGTGCTGGTGGCCACCCCGGCCGGCAGCACCGCCTACAACTATTCCGCGCATGGTCCGGTGCTGCCGCTGGGCTCGCACACCATCGCGCTGACGCCGTTGGCCCCGTACCGGCCGCGGCGCTGGCGCGGGGCGATCCTGAAGGCCGATACCGAAGTGCGCTTCCGCGTGCTCGATCCGTACAAGCGCCCGGTCAGCGTGACTGCTGATTCGCACGAGACCCGCGACGTGGTCGAGGTGACCATCCGTGAGTCGAAGGACCGCCGCGTGACCCTGCTGTTCGACCCGGAGCACAACCTGGAAGACCGGATCCTGAGCGAACAGTTCGTTTTTTGAGGACAATGGGCAGCCGGCCGTGCCGACCGCTTGAAGGACCCCCACCGATGGGCGACAACTCCCCCCGTTTGCTGACCGTCGCGGTGACCTCGCGCGCGCTGTTCGACCTCGAGGAAAGCCACGCGCTGTTCGAGAGCGATGGCGTGGCGGCCTATGCCGAATTCCAGCGCCAGCACGAGGACGATATCCTCGGCCCCGGCGTGGCCTTCCCGGTGGTGCGCAAGCTGCTGGCTTTGAACCAGGGGGCCAGCCCGGAGAATCCTCGCGTCGAGGTGATCCTGCTGTCGCGCAACTCGGCCGATACCGGCCTGCGCATCTTCAATTCGATCCAGCACTACGGCCTGGGCATCATCCGCGCAACGTTCACCGCCGGCGAGCCGACCTGGCCGTACGTGAAGCCGTTCGGCACCGACCTGTTCCTGTCGGCCAACCCGGAATCGGTGCGCAGCGCGCTGCGCCACGGCATCGCCGCGGCGACCATTCTGCCCAAGCCGCCTGGCGAAACCGCCGCCGCGGCGGCCGACCAGATCGATACCGGTCGCCCGGCCGGCCAGTTGCGCATCGCCTTCGACGGTGACGCAGTGATCTTCGGTGACGAGAGCGAGCGCATCTCACGCGAGCAGGGCGTGGAGGCGTTTGGCCGGCACGAGCGTGAACGGGCCCGCGAACCCCTCAGCGGCGGCCCATTCCGCGGTTTCCTGTCGGCCCTGCATACGCTGCAGGAAGTGTTCCCGGCCGGCGAGAGCGCGCCGATCCGCACTGCGCTGGTGACCGCACGCTCGGCACCGGCGCATGAGCGCGTAATCCGCACCCTGCGCGAGTGGGGAGTGCGCCTGGACGAAGCGCTGTTCCTCGGCGGCCGCCACAAGGGGCCGTTCCTGCAGGCGTTCGGTGCCGACATCTTCTTCGATGATTCGCAGCACAACATCGACAGTGCGCGCGAACACGTGGCCGCCGGCCACGTACCGCACGGTGTCGCCAACGAGGGGTGAGACCATGCCGGGTGGGTGCCAACCGTTGGTTGGCACTGCCATGCATCGACGCCCACCAAGGTGGGCATCTACCAGAGCGCTGTACCGCGGTAGTCGCCAACCTTGGTTGGCGCCGTCCTGGATCCATGCCCACCAAGGTGGGCACCTACCGAAAGCAGCACCGTCGAAGGGCATGACCCGTCACGGGGTGCCCGACATCCCCAACTGCAGATCCACCACCTTCCAGCGCAGGCCCTGCGGTTCCAGCACCACTTTCATCGGCGGCTGGTCGGGGCCGCGATCGACGTCGATCACGAAGCGGTCCAGCGCTTCGAAGTGATGCTCGGCGTTCTTCAATGGCCGTGCCGGCTCGGTCGCGCCGAAGGCATCACCGCCCTGCAGTTCATTGCGGCCGCGCTTCCACAGCACGTGGCCCTGCAGCATTGCGCCGATCCCGGTCGGGGTCACCATGGTTTCCACCGCTGCACCGCCGAGCTGGTCGCCGAGGCCGTAGAGCAGGGCGCCGAACGGGCTGGCCGCTACATCCGGGCCGGCCTGGCGTACCAGATAGTCGTTGAGCTGGGCGCGCAGGCTGCTGCGCACGCGAGGGAAATCGACATAGCGTTCCAGTCGCGCCGTGTCGCGTTCTTCGATGGCCTTGGACAGGCCATGCACGGCCATGTACGGGCCGCCGAACCACCACGCAGCCAAGGCCAGGACCAGCAGCACGGCCAGTGCAGTGAGCTTCTTCATGCTGTCCAGACTGCCGCAAGTGAGGCAGCCAGTGGTGAACGGCAGGTGATGCGGCTCAGAACTCCAGGTCCAGCGCCGCGCACAGGTAGTCAACGAACGGGCCGAGCCCAGCCAGGTCCTTGCCCAGCGTGGACAGCAGGCGCGGGCCGGTCATGGTGGCATCGTCCAGCGAGCGCCACATCACCCAGTTGCGGTGCTTGAGGTCGTCGATGAACTCGAAGTCGGCCGGGAAGCCACGCGGGGGCCGCACCAGCTTTTCGCTCTCCTCGAAATCGAAGCGTTTGCGCAGGGCCGGTGCATGCGCGGCGGCCTTCCAGCTGCCCGGATTGTCGAGGATGAAGTGGCGTACGCGGCGCTGGGTTTCCGGTTCCGGATGCCACAGGCCAGCGCCGACGAAACTCTCGCCCGGCTGCAGGTGCACGTAGAACGAGGGCGCGGCCACTTCGCGGCGGCGCTCATGGAACAGGCGTGCACCCTGCCAGGTCTTGTACGGCGACTTGTCGTTGGAAAAACGCGCGTCACGATGGATGCGGAACAGCGAACCACCGACGCCACGGGTATCGGCGCGGAAGTGCTCGCTGACCTCGGCCAGCGCCGGCTGCAGGTCGCCCAGCAGGCGCAGGAACGGCTGCCGCACGTGGTCTTCGTACTGCTGGCGGTGATCGTTGAACCAGGCCTTGTCGTTGTGCCGCGCAAGGCTGCGCAGGAACTTGAAGCTGGCGTCCGAGAAATAAGTGCTCACAGCGTCTCCTGCAGGTGCTGGCCCCAGTCGCGCAGCGATTGCAGCAGGGCCTGGCGCCGGGTGTCATCGGGCGCTTCGGCGGCCAGTGCATCCAGCTGCTGCTGGTACTGGGGCAGGTTGAGTTCGCCCAGGCCGCCGTCTCCGAGCAGGCGCTGGCGGCGGTAATCCTGCCAGCGCTGGCGTTCAGGCGGCGCGAGGCTGTCGGGATGATTGCGCGCGCGGTAGCGGAACAGCAGCTCCGGCAGGCGCGGGTCGCGGAAGCGACCTTCCAGCGCGGCCAGCTGCTCGGGCGCAGTGGTGCGTGCAAGCGCAAGCAGCGGCTTGTCACCGTTGCCGAGGAAGCCGTCGTACAGCGAGGCATCGACGTCGGCCACGGTGGCGGCGCGGGGCTGGTTGTAGACCTGCCGGGCCTTCTCGGCCAGCTGCGGGGCGAACGCGCGCAGGCGCTCCACCTTGGCTTCGATCGCAGCCACATCCAGGCCGAGGCGCGCGTGATCATCGGCACGCAGGTGGTTCCAGGCGATCAGCGCCGGCACCTTGTTCAGATGCACTTCCTTCAGAGGTACCCGTGCCGCGCCTTCGGGCAGCTCGCTGGCGCGCATGTACAGGCGCTGTGCGATCACCTCGGCCGGCAGTTCCAGCAGGTCGTCGATCTCGCCTTCCAGGTCGAATACGATCACCCGGTTGTTGATGGTCGGGTGCACGGCCAACGGCAGCACCGGTGCCGCGCACAGGCGGCTGGCCGGGTAGCGCATGGAAATGTGCAGCACCGGCTTCATCGCGGCCACGTCCAGCAGGCCGCCGACGAAACGCTTGTCGCGCAGCTTCAGGGCGTAGTCCCACAGGCGTGGTTGCGACTGCTTGAACAGCCGCGCCATGCCGATGGTGGCGCGCACGTCGGACAGTGCTTCGTGTGCATCGCCTTCGCGCACGTGGTTGGCCTCGGCCAGGTGCTCAAGTTTGAATGAGGTGGCGCCATCCTCGCGCAGCGGCCACTGGATGCCGTCCGGGCGCATCGCGCGCATCAGCCGCAGCATGTCCAGCAGGTCCCAGCGCGAATTGCCGTTGCGCCACTCGCGTTCGTACGGGTCGTGGAAGTTGCGGAACAGCCCGTAGCGGACGAACTCATCGTCGAAGCGCAGCGTGTTGTAGCCCAGCGCGCAGGTGCCGGGGCGCGACAGCTGCTCGTTGATGCGGTCGAAGGCCTCGGCCTCGCTGATGCCCTCGGCCAGTGCCTGCTGCGGGGTGATGCCGGTAACCAGGGTGGCCATCGGCGAGGGCAGCAGGTCATCGGCCGGGCGCACGAAGAAGCTGACCGGGGTGTCGATTTCGTTGAGATCGGCGTCGGTGCGGATGGCGGCGAACTGCGAGATGCGCGTGCGCCGCGGGTCCTGGCCGAAGGTTTCCAGATCGTAGAACAGGAAGCTGTCAGCCATCAGTGCGCGCCCTCCAGGACCGGCAGCTGCGCATGAATCTGCGCTTCCAGCGCGGCCCAGTCGATGTTGTCCAGTGAATCATGGCCGGTGGTGGCGGCCACCAGCATGTCGCGTTGCAGTTCGGTGCGGCGCAGCGCCTCGGCGTACGGCGTGTGCAGGAAGGTGACCATGGTGTAGTGCGGCACGAAGCGGGTCGGCCAGCGCCGCTGCAGTTCCTGTTCCAGTTCGCGCTGCAGCAGGAATGCAGGGTCGGCGACGCGGTCGCGCATTTCCAGGTAGTTCTCGAGCGCCATCTGCTGGATGGCACGTGCATTCGGCTTGCGCTCGGCTTCGAACGCGGCGAACGCACCTTCCAGATCATCGGCCTCCATCAGGTGGCGGGCCAGCGCAACGCAGTCCTCGAACGCGCAGTTCATGCCCTGGCCGTGGAACGGCACCATCGCATGCGCGGCGTCGCCGATCAGCACGGCACGGCCCTGCTGGTGCCAGCGATCGAGCGTCAGCGTGCCAAGCAGGCCCGGCGGGTGCTGTTCCCAGTCTGCGCGCAGGTTCGGGATCAGCGGCAGGGTGTCGGCGAACTCGCGCGCGAACAGCGCCTCGGCCTGCGCGCCGGTATTGATCGTGGCGAAGCTGGGATCGCCCTGGTTGGGCAGGAACAAAGTGACGGTGAAGGTGCCTTCGTGATTGGGCAGGGCGATGCACATGTAATGGCCGCGCGGCCAGATATGCAGCGCGTTGCGCTCGATGCGGAAGCTGCCATCGTCGGCCGGCGGAATTTCCAGCTCCTTGTAGGAGTGATCGAGGAACGCGATGTCCTCGCCCAGCGGCGCCCGCCGGTTCATCGCCGCGCGCAGGGCCGAGCCTGCACCATCGGCACCGATCAGGGTGTCGAAGCGGATGTCATGCGGACTGTCGTCGCGGTCGTCGATGAAGCGTGCGTAGCCGGCGTCGAAATCGACGGTGTGCAGGCGGCGGTGGAAGTGTACGGTCGCGCCAGCCTGTTCGGCCAGTTCCAGCAACGTGGTGTTGAGGTCGCTGCGATGGATCGACCAGATCACTTCGCTGTCGTCGCGGCCATAGCGCTGCAGCTGCGGTTCGCCTTCGCGCGGATGCACCATGCGTCCGCGCATCATCACCGCGCGCGCCATGACCTCGTCTTCCACACCGGCCTGGCGCAGCGCATTGCGCCCACGCTCGGCCAGCGCCAGGTTGATCGAGCGGCCGCTCTCGTAGTCGGCCACGCGTGGATCGCCACGGCGTTCGTACAGGGTGATGCGCCAGCCCTGGCGTGACAGCAGGATGGCCAGCAGCGACCCGGCGAGGCCGGCACCGATAATGCTCAACGAGCGGGAAGCATGTGCGATCAACGAACTGTCGAGCAGTAGGGGAGGGACCGGCTCAGAGGCCGGCCCAGGCTTCCACTTCCTCGACGAAGTGGTGCACGTCCAGATAGCGGTTGTAGAGCGGGGTGGGCGAGATGCGGATCACGTCCGGCTCGCGCCAGTCGCCGAGCACGCCGATGCCGCGCAGGTGCTCGAACAGCGCACGGCCGCGCTCGCGCCCACCGATCACGCGCAATGACAGCTGGCAGCCGCGGCGCTGCGGCTCGGCCGGGGTGATGATGTCGAGCACGCCGGACAGGCGTGCACGTACAAGCGCTTCGAGCATGCCGGTCAACGCCAGCGACTTGCTGCGCAGTGCCTCCATGCCGGCGCGCTCGAACAGGTCCAGCGACGCGCGCAGCGGCGCCAGGCCGAGGATCGGCGGATTGCTGAGCTGCCAGCCTTCGGCACCGATGGCGGGGGTGAACTGCGGTGCCATCTGGAAGCGGGTGGCTTCCTCATGGCCCCACCAGCCGGCAAAGCGCGGCAGCGTGGTGTCGCGGTGATGGCGCTCGTGCACGAACGCGCCGGCCACCGCACCCGGGCCGCTGTTGAGGTATTTGTAGTGGCACCACACGGCGAAATCGGGTGCGACGTCATGCAGGCGCAGCGGCAGGTTGCCGACCGAGTGCGCCAGGTCGAAGCCGATGCGCGCGCCCTGCAGGCGGGCAGCACGGGTGATTGCATCGAGGTCGAAGGCCTGGCCGGTGCGGTACTGCACGCCGGGCCACAGCACCAGTGCAAGGCGCGGACCGTGTTCGGCGATGGCGCGCTCGATCGCGGTGAGCGAGATCGTTCCGTTGGCTTCGTCCGGTTGCACTTCCACCAGGCACTCGGCGGGGTCGAACCCGTGGAAACGGATCTGCGCTTCGACCGCGTGTCGGTCGGTCGGGAACGCACCGGCTTCCATCAGGATCACCGGGCGCTGCGCGGTCGGTCGGTAGAAGCTGACCATCATCAGGTGCAGGTTCACGCTCAGCGTGTTCATCGCCACCACTTCGCTGGGCAGTGCACCGACCACGCGGGCCAGCTGCGCGCTCACCAGGCGGTGGTAGGACAGCCACTGCGTCGGGCCGGTGAAGTGGCCTTCCACCGCCAGCTCGCCCCATTGCTTCATCACTTCCTGCACCGCGGCCTGGGCGCCACGCGGCTGCAGGCCCAGCGAGTTGCCGACGAAGTAGGTCTGCTCGCCACCGCCATGGCGCGGAATCAGGAATTCGTTACGCAGCGGGCGCAGCGGATCGGCGGCGTCCAGGGCAATGGCGTGGGTGCGGCTGAGCAGGTCGGACATGGTCGGGCAACAGGCTGCAACGGGACCGCCAGTGTAGCGCCTGGGGCATGGCCCGGTAGACGCGGCCACGCTTCGAGCGCCGCGTTTTCTGGTAGTGGCCCACCTTGGTTGGCGCGCGTGGATCCATGCGCCCACCAAAGTGGGCGCCTACCGGTGTGGGCGTCAGCCCGCCGCCGGCACCGGCAGCGGATCCACGTGCCCGCACTGGCTGCAGGTACGCAGCTCCAGGCTGGCGTGATAGCGCGCGAACACCTTGGGCAGGTCGGTCTCGATGTTCTGCAGCGGGAAGAACTCTTCGTGCAGCTTGTGGTTGCAGCGTTCGCAATGCCAGATCACGCCGTCCTTCTCGTGCGGCAGGCGCTTGCGCTCGACCACCAGGCCGATGCCGCCGGGCGGGCGCCGCGGCGAGTGCGGCACCCTGGCCGGCAACAGGAAGATCTCGCCGGCGCGGATCGGAATGTCGCGCACCGCGCCGTCCTCCTGCACCTTCAGCACCATCTCGCCCTCGAGCTGGTAGAACCACTCCGGGCCTTCGTCGTAGTGATAGTCGGTGCGCGAATTCGGCCCGCCCACGACCATCACGATGAAGTCGCCGTTGTCGATCATCTTGTTGCCCACCGGCGGCTTCAGCAGGTGGCGGTTTTCTTCGATCCAGGCGTGCAGGTTGATCGGCGAGGCGAGCATGGTCGTGGTCCGTAGTGAGGTCAGTCGCGCCGGCCCTGGCGGGGCACGTAGGACAGTGCCTTTTCATAGGCTGGCTTCAGCTCTTCCGGTCCACCGACATCGATGCCCATTTCGCTGACCCGGCCGTTCTTCAGGCTGTAGACCCAGCCGTGCACCATCAGCTTCTGCCCGCGCGCCCAGGCGTCCTCGACGATGGTCGAACGGCACAGGTTGGCGACCTGCTCGATCACGTTCAGTTCGCACAGGCGGGCATGCTTCAGCTCGTCATCCTCGATCGCATCGAGGATGCCCTGGTGCTTCTGCACCACGTCGCCGACATGCCGCAGCCAGTTGTCGGCCAGGCCGACGCGGGTATTGTGCAGGCAGGCGTGCACGCCGCCGCAGCCGTAGTGGCCGACGATCAGGATGTGCTTCACCTTCAACTGGTCCACCGCGTACTGCACCACGCTCAGGCAGTTCAGGTCGGTGTGCGCGACCACGTTGGCGACGTTGCGGTGCACGAACACTTCACCCGGGGCCATGCCGATGATCTGGTTGGCCGGCACCCGCGAGTCGGAGCAGCCGATCCACAGGTATTCCGGATGCTGCTGCTTGGACAGCTGCTGGAAGAACTCAGGGTCTTCCTTGGCGATGCGGTCGGCCCAGTCGCGGTTGTTCTGCAGCAGGCGGTGGATGTCTTTCATGTGCGGTATCCCTGGCGTCGGGTGGGGGCAAGGCGCGGCCGTTCTGGTCGCGCCGTCGCGGGAAGCTGGGGTGATCAGCCGCTGGAGGCGGACTGTTCACGGTGCCAGCGCATCCACTGCGCCAGCTCATGGGAGGACGGGGAGGCGAGCGCTTCCAGTGCGGCGATCACGGCCTGCTGGTTGGCGTCGGGATGGTTCTGGCTGAGTTTCAGCTTCAGCTGCACGTGTTCCACCTGGAAGCGGAAGCCGACGATGGCGCGCAGCTCCGGGCCGTGTTCGGCGCGCGCGGCATCGAACCGCCAGGCCTGGCCGACGCTGGCTTCGAAGCGGTCGCTGATCGCGCCGACCAGTTCGGCCAGCGCATCAGCGTCGTCGAAGGTCTGCAGCTGGCCACGCAGCTCGGCAGCGGCGTAGTTCCAGGTGGGTACCCGCGCGGCGGGCTCCTTGTCCGGATACCAGCTGGCCGAGACGTAGCCGTGTGGGCCATCGACCAGTACCTTGGCCGCGCCGCTGTGGCGCGACTGCGGGTTGGCGCGGGCCCAGTGGCCGCGCAGTTCGATCTGGTCGCCGTCACGCCGGTACAGCACCGGCATCCGGGTCAGCTCCGGCAGGCCATCGCTGCCGGGGGTGAGCACGGTGACGAACGGGTCGCGCGCCAGCAGGCGGTCCAGCCAGAGCAGGTCGGTCTCGGCGAAGGCGCGCGGGGTGAACATGCAGGGGTCAGGCGCGCCCGCCCAGCGACTGGATCATGCGGCCACGCAGACCCTCGTCGCTGTCGGCCTGCGGCGGCTGCACTTCGTGCAGGCTGAAGCCGCGCACCAGTGCGTCCTCCTCGTCCAGGCCGTCGTACTCGACGAACTCGGCGTCGAACAACTGCGAACGGGCGGTGTCTTCGCTGTCGTAGCTCAGCGTGTTGCCATCGCTGTCGAGCACTTCGGCGGTGCCGGCCGGGCGAACGCGCAGGCGCGCCCAGATCAGGGTGTTGCCGAGGCTGGCCAGCCACCAGCTGTCGCGCGAGGCGGTGATGTCGTTCATGAGCGTATTACCAGAGCGAGGCCAGCCAGAGCAGGGCGGCCATGCCCAGTCCGGCCAGCAGGGTCAGCAGCGATACCCAGGCCGGTGTCGCCAGCCCGGACAGCGAGCGGTCCGGTTGCTGCCGATAGTCGCGGCGCAGCAGCCAGGCCAGGGCATCGGGCTTGAGGAAGGCGCCGCTGCCGAAGCGCGCGGCGAGCGCCGGATGGCGGTCGCGCACGTGCACCAGGGTCAGCGGCCAGAAGATCACGAAGGCACTGAACCCGGCCACTGCAACGCCGACGAAACAGAGGGCGAAGAACAGGGTCATGGGGGCAGTACCTCCGTGGTCGTATGGGGCTTAGAAGTCCGCGCTGCCCGGGGCGCGCGGGTAGGGGATCGCATCGCGGATGTTGGACAGCCCGCAGACGTACACCACCAGGCGCTCGAAGCCCAGGCCGAAGCCGGCGTGCGGCACCGAGCCATAGCGGCGGAAATCGCGGTACCAGCTGTAGTGTTCGCGATCCAGGCCGAACTGGGCCATGCGCGCGTCCAGCACGTCCAGGCGCTCTTCGCGCTGGCTGCCGCCGATGATCTCGCCGATGCCCGGGGCCAGCACGTCCATCGCGGCAACGGTCTTGCCGTCGTCGTTCAGGCGCATGTAGAAGGCCTTGATGTGCTCCGGATAGTTGGTCACCACCACCGGGCGGCCGACGTGTTCCTCGGTCAGCCAGCGCTCGTGCTCGGTCTGCAGGTCCAGGCCCCATTCGACCGGGAAGTCGAACTTCCTGCCGGACTTCTGCAGCAGGCTGACCGCGTCGGTGTAGTCGATGCGCTCGAACGGTGCGTTGATGAAGTCTTCCAGCTTGGTGATCGCGTTCTTGTCCACGCGCTCGGCGATGAAGGCCAGGTCGTCGCTGCGCTCGTTCAGCACCGCACGGAACAGATACTTCAGGAACTCTTCGGCCAGGCGTGCGTCTTCGGCCAGGTCGGCGAAGGCGATTTCCGGCTCGATCATCCAGAACTCCGCCAGGTGGCGGGTGGTGTGGCTGTTCTCGGCGCGGAAGGTCGGGCCGAAGGTGTAGACCTTGCTCAGCGCCAGGCAGTAGGCCTCGACATTCAGTTGGCCGGACACGGTCAGGAAGGTTTCCTTGCCGAAGAAGTCGCGGCTGAAATCGATCGCGCCCTTCTCATCGCGCGGCAGGTTCACCATGTCCAGGGTGGACACGCGGAACATCTGGCCGGCGCCTTCGGCGTCGGAGGTGGTGATGATCGGGGTGCTGATCCAGTTGAAGCCGTTCTCGTGGAAGAAACGGTGCACGGCCTGGGCCAGGCAGTTGCGGATGCGGGTGACCGCGCCGAACAGGTTGGTGCGCGGGCGCAGGTGCGCCACTTCGCGCAGGAACTCCGGCGACATCGGCTTGGGCTGGATCGGGTAGGTGAGCGGGTCTTCGACCCAGCCGACCACTTCCACTGCACTGGCCTGGATCTCGAACGACTGGCCCTTGCCCTGCGACTTCACCAGGGTGCCGGTGGCGATGACCGAGCAGCCGCTGGTCAGGCGCTTGATCTCGTCGAAGTTGGCCAGGCTGTCGCCGGCCACGACCTGGATCGGGGCGAAGCAGGAGCCGTCGCTCACATTCACGAAGGCCAGATTCGCTGAACCGCGCACCGTGCGCACCCATCCGCGTACCGTGACTTCGCCGCCTTCCGGGATCTTCCCGGCAAGCGCATGTTCAACGCTGACCACCGTCATGACTTGAATCCTCTGCTGATCGACTCGATCTGTGAACACGGGAGTTTACCGGTTGCAGCGTTCTGCTTGCGAGGCATTTTTCGCGGCAACGGCTCCTTATAATGCCCCCGTACCTCTGGAGTAGCCCCATGGCCGTCAGCCTGACCCCCATTGCCTTCGAGCGCGTGCAGCGCTTTGTCGCCCAGACCCCCGGTGCGCTGGGCCTGCGTTTCGGCGTGACCAAGACCGGTTGCTCCGGTTGGGGCCACATCACCGACCTGGCACGCGACGAGCGCGAGGGCGATACCGTGTTCGAGCAGGACGGCGTGAAGATCTATGTCGACGCCAAGAGCCTGGCGCTGGTGGACGGCACCGTGATCGACTTCGGCAAGCACGGCCTGAGCGAGACCTTCACGTTCAGCAACCCCAATGCCACCGCCGAGTGTGGCTGCGGCGAGAGCTTTACCACCGACGCCGACAAGGCCTGACGGCCCGGCGCGTCCCGGTAGCTGCCGACCTTGGTCGGCACGCTGGGCTTGGCAGGGACCCCACGGATGGAACGACCGGCTTTTACCTATCACCCCAATGCCTACGCCCTCTCATTCGAAGAGGTCGACGGAATCTGTGACTGCTGCGGCCAGCCGCGCACACTGCGCTACCGCGGACCGTTCTACACCCGCCTGCGCCCGGATTACCTTTGCCCGTGGTGTATCGCCGATGGCAGGGCTGCGGCCAGCTGCGAGGGTGAATTCACCGGCTGGAGCGATATTGAAGGGGTATCCCCGGATCCAGCCGACCCGCCGCCGACCATCGCCCGTGAGCTGCTGCTGGAGATCTGTGAGCGCACCCCGGGTTACTCGTCGTGGCAGCAATCGGTCTGGCTGAGCCACTGTGAACGGCCCTGTGCCTTCCTCGGCTTCGCCGGCAGCGACGATCTGCTGCCCATCCTCGACCAGGTCCGGCCCGATGTGGCGGCGGTCAATCCACGTGACGCCGACTGGGTGCTGGCGCACCTGAGCCGGGACGGGATGATGGTCGGCTGCCTGTTCCAGTGCCTGGAATGCGGCCAGCATCGCCTTCACGTCGATCTGGGCTGAATACGCTGGCGGGTTCAGGTTGTCCCGTGGCCGCCCGGTTGCCCGCCATCCCGATCTGCGCCATAATGCGCGGCTTCCTGCCTCCCTGGCGGGAATCCTTGCCCCACCGCGGTCTCAACGGCGGGGGGCTGTCCGGCCGCAAGGCCACATCCGAAAGGTAGAAAAAACATGAGTCGTCATTACGAAATCGTGTTCATGGTCCACCCGGACCAGAGCGAGCAGGTCCCGGCCATGATCGAGCGCTACAAGTCGCTGGTCGAGAACGGCAACGGCACCATCCACCGTCTGGAAGACTGGGGCCGCCGCCAGCTGGCGTACCCGATCCAGAACCTGGTGAAGGCCCACTACGTGCTGATGAACATCGAAGCCGACCAGGCCGTTCTGAACGAACTGACCGAAAGCTTCCGCTTCAACGACGCCGTGCTGCGCAACCTGGTCATCAAGCGTGACGAGGCTGACACCGAGCAGTCGCTGATCATGAAGAGCAAGGACGAGAAGGGTGACAAGCCGGAGCGCGGTGAGCGCCGTCGTCGTGACGACGAAGAAGGCGAGTCCACCACCACCGCTGACAACGAAGCCGGCGACGACGCCGCTTCCGCCGCCTAAGGAGCCTTCCCATGTCCAAGTTCTTCCGTCGCCGCAAGTTCTGCAAGTTCACGGCTGAAGGTGTGAAGGAGATCGACTACAAGGATCTCAACACCCTGCGCCAGTACCTGACCGAGAACGGCAAGATCGTGCCGAGCCGCGTCACCGGTACCAAGTCGAAGTACCAGCGTCAGCTGGCGACCGCCGTCAAGCGCGCTCGCTTCCTGGCCCTGATCCCGTACACCGACAACCACGACGTCTGATGCCCGGCGGGGCGGCCCGGTGCCGCCCCCGCTGTGCCAGCTATTCGGACAGCCTTTGTTGCGGGGCATCGCCTCGCTAACGAATAACTCATCTGGAGCAATACCATGCAGCTGATCCTCCTGCAGAAAGTCACCAACCTCGGCAACCTGGGCGACCTGGTCGACGTGAAGCCGGGCTACGGCCGTAACTTCCTCGTGCCGCAGGGCAAGGCCGTTCCGGCCACCGAGAGTAACAAGGCCGAGTTCGAAGCCAAGCGCGCCGAATACGAAGCCAAGGCCCAGGCCATCCACGCCGACGCTGAAGGCCGCAAGGCCAAGCTGGAAGGCGCGAGCGTGACCATCGCCGCCAACGCTTCGACCGAAGGCAAGCTGTACGGCTCGGTTGGCCCGCGCGACATCGCCGAGGCCTTCACCGCCGCCGGCCTGCCGCTGGAAAAGAGCGAAGTCATCCTGGGCGAAGGCGCCTTCCGCAACATCGGCGAATACGACGTGCTGGTCCACCTGCACGCCGACGTCGAGACCACCGTCAAGGTCGTCGTCGTCGCCGAAGCCTGATCCCGCGCCGCAAGGCCTGGCATCACCGCAGAACGGGCGCCCGCAAGGGTGCCCGTTTTGTTTTGGGCGATCGTCGGATATGTGGAGTCGAGCCATGCTTGACTTGCCGTCCGTCCTGCACCACTGCTTGCTAGACAGCCTCACCCAGGAAGTAGCGTTCGAAATCTGCAAGCGCATTGGCAACGTCCATCCGTAGTTGATCGGGTTGCAGAAGTTCTCCTGCGCGACGTGCGCGTTCGATCATCATGTCGATACAGGTCGCCATGTCTGCTGATACAACAGGTACGAGGGCGTTCCTGTCGATGGTTTTCCAGGGCTGGCAGGCGTAGATCATATCCATGGTCAGCAGCTGCCTTTTGAGAAACAGCTTCAAGCGGTCTGGTCCATCCGGTTCGAATGTCCAGATCGTCCCGGAGATCCGAAGAACGATTCCGAATTTGGTGATGGATCGAAGATAGTTCCCCTTCACATGACGCTCGAAGCAGATGTTCAGTTGTCTCTGGAGCGGGGCAAAAAGGGCGCCTGACGGCGGATCGCCATACTGGCCGCTGATCTGTATCTGCATGGGCGGCTCTCAAGTGGTCTGGATGACGAATCGACCGCAGTCCGTCGAAGGTGAGGGAATGTTGCGATCAAGCAACAGATAGCCCATTCCGCCGACCAGGATTCCTCGATGCGTCGGTGCTGCCCGGTTCAATCGGGAAGCGTTGATCTGGAGGATGAATTCCCGTCCATCAGCGCAATCGTCCTGAAGCCAAGCGGGAATTCCGCCGATCTTGGCGATTCCGTTCTCGACGTCATCCGGGATGGAGGCTGTGGCAGTGGTGATCAGGCGTGGGTCAAAAGGGGGCGCTGCGCTGTCTGCGCCGGGTTCGTGGGGCGCGTAAGCGATGACGCGTCCGCCAGTCAGTAGAGCGGTTTCGATATAGGCATCATCAAGAACGTCATAAGGCGTGAAGATCGACACGCAGAGGTGAGCTCTGATTGCGATCTTCGGGATGTGCGTTTGAATGAAGGGAGCAGGTAGGCTCGCAAGATGAAGCATTGGCTTCCCCTTGGCGTCGCAAGGCCAAGGAGTATCGGCGGGCAGGTACGGATCGCCTCCAAGAAAGGCGCGATCCAGGGCCTGGCCAAGGTGTTCAAACTTCAGCTCCTGATGGGGAGGCTGGCTAGGGCTATTCATTGGTCAATGTTGCAGCCTGGATCGATGGCTGGCTAGGCTGATCCTTGAAATGTACTTTAAAATCAAATATTTGGTTTCGGATTGAGGGGGCTTCACGGTCCTGAGGCGACATTCAAACGTGAAAGGGAGTGTGTGTATGGGCATTCTCGGCCGGTCATCCCGCCCGTGGAACATTCGCGCCGTTATACTCATTCCATTGTGTCACCCTTGGCTTCATTGAATTCTTTTGAAATCAATGGCTTGAGGTGCTGGCTGACCTGACATCCACAATGCGGACGCCCCCGGGGCGCCTGTTGGAACCCAATCACGCCATGCGTCTTTCCACGATCAAGCTCTCCGGCTTCAAGTCGTTCGTCGATCCGACCACCCTGCACCTGCCGACCAACATGACCGGCGTGGTGGGGCCCAATGGCTGCGGCAAGTCGAACATCATCGACGCCGTGCGCTGGGTCATGGGCGAGAGTTCGGCCAGCCGCCTGCGTGGCGACTCGCTGACCGACGTGATCTTCTCCGGGTCCAATGCCCGCAAGCCGGTGTCGCAGGCCACGGTCGAGCTGATCTTCGACAACTCCGACCACACGATTTCCGGTGAGTACGCCTCGTTCAACGAGATCTCGGTCAAGCGCACGGTCAGCCGCGACGGCACCAGCAACTATTACCTCAACGGCACCAAGTGCCGTCGCCGCGACATCACCGATCTGTTCCTCGGCACCGGTCTGGGCCCGCGCAGCTACTCGATCATCGAGCAGGGCATGATCAGCCAGATCATCGAGGCGCGCCCGGAAGACCTGCGCGTGTACCTGGAAGAGGCAGCCGGCATCTCCAAGTACAAGGAGCGCCGCAAGGAGACCGAGACCCGCATCCGCCACACCCGTGAGAACCTGGACCGGCTGGGTGACCTGCGCGACGAGATCAGCAAGCAGCTCGAACACCTCAAGCGCCAGGCCAAGCAGGCCGAGCAGTACCAGGCCCTGCAGGAAGAGCGCCGGATCAAGGATGCCGAGTGGAAGGCGCTGGAATTCCGTGGCCTCGATGGGCGCCTGTCGAAGCTGCGCGAAGGCCTCTCGCAGGAAGAGACCAAGCTGCAGCAGCTGATCGCCGATCAGCGCGACGCAGAGGCCCGCATCGAAACCTCGCGAGTGCGTCGCGAAGAGGCCGCCGATGCGCTCAACACCGCGCAGGCGGCGGTCTATCAGGTCGGCAGCACGCTGGCCCGCCTGGAGCAGCAGATCCAGCACCAGCGCGAGCTGTCGCAGCGCCTGCACAAGGCGCGCGACGAAACCCAGCAGGCCCTGGCCGAACTGGGGCAGCACATCAGTGGCGACGAGGCCAAGCTGAGGGTGCTGCGGGAGGCGGTAGAGGCCGCCACCCCGCAGCTGGAAGAACTGCAGGAAGAAAACGAGATAAAGCAGGAAAGCCTGCGCGAGGCTGAAGACCGGCTGGCCAGCTGGCAGCAGCGTTGGGAACAGCACACCTCGCAGAGTTCGGAAGCCTCGCGCGCCGGCGACGTCGAGCGCACGCGCGTGGACTACCTGGACAAGCAGATCCTCGATGCCGACCGGCGTCGTGAAGCCCTGGCCGCCGAGCGCGCCGGGCTGGACGTGGATGCGCTGGAAGAAGCCTTCGAGCAGCTGCACCTGCAGCACGACACGCAGAAGACCGCGCTGGATGAACTGAGCGAAGACGTCGAGCTGCGCAAGCAGGGCGTGGCGGCGGTGCAGGAACAGCAGCGCAATGGCCAGAACGAACTGGCCGAACTGCGCAAGCAGGCCAATGGCCTGCGCGGTCGCCTGGCTTCGCTGGAAACCCTGCAGCAGGCCGCGCTGGGCCAGGAGCAGGGTGCTGCCGTGGCCTGGCTGAAGGCGCGTGGGCTGGACTCGGCGGCGCGTGTCGGCGAACGCCTGGATGTCGATGCCGGTTGGGAAAACGCGGTGGAAAGCGCGCTAGGCCAGTTGATCGAAGGCGTGCTGGTCGATGACCCGGCCAGCCTGGTCGACGCGCTGGGCGAACTGGGCGAGGGCCACATTGCGCTGGTCGCCAACGATGGCGCGGACCTGAAGGTCGCGCCGACCTCGCTGGCTGCACGCGTGCGTGGCCCGGCAGCGATCCGGCGCCTGCTGGCGCACCTGCACGGTGCCAGGGATCTGTCCGAGGCCAAGGTGCTGCAGGCCAGCCTTCCGGAAGGCGATTCGATCATCACCCAGAGTGGCGAGCGCCTGGGCCAGGGCTGGCTGCGCGTATCGCGCTCCGGTGCCGCCGCGCAGGGCGCGCTGCTGCGCGAACGTGAGATCCAGGAACTGCGTGAGCAGATCGAGCAGCTGCAGGACCGCGAGGCCGAACTGGAAGAACAGCTGGCCGGCTTCCGAGAGCAGCTGCAGGCTGCCGAACAGCAGCGCGAAGACGCGCAGCGTGCGCTGTACCAGGCCCATCGCGCGGTGTCCGAACTGGCCGGCCAGCTGCAGGGCCAGCAGGGCAAGGTGGAGGCAGCGCGCACGCGCATCGATCGCATCGAAGGCGAGCTGAAGCAGCTGCAGGAAACCATTGAAGCCAACAACGAACAAGCGCGTGAAGCGCGCTCGCGGTTGGAGAACGCGGTCAGCAGCATGGGCGACCTGGAATCGACCCGGCAACGGCTGGAGGGCGAGCGCCGCCAGTTGACCGAGGCGCGCGACCTGGCTCGCGACGCCGCCCGTGCGGTACGCGAGCGCGCGCACTCGCTGGCCCTGACCCTGGAATCGCAGCGTGCGCAGCTGGCCTCGTTGAGCCAGGCGCTGGAGCGCATGGGCACCCAGCGCGGGCAGCTGGATTCGCGCCTGGGCGAGCTGCATTCGCAGCTGGACGAAGGGGATTCGCCGGTCGAAGCGCTGCAGGCCGAGCACCAGAATGCGCTGGAAGAGCGCGTGCGCGCTGATCGCGTGCTGACCGAGGCGCGAACGATGCTGGACGGCATCGACGCCGAGCTGCGCAACTACGAGCAGACCCGCCACCAGCGCGACGAACAGGCATTGGCCCAGCGTGAGCGTATTTCGCAGCGCAAGCTTGACCAGCAGGCGCTGGTGCTCAGCGCGGATACCCTGCAGGCGGCGGTGGAAAAGGCTGGTTTCGTGCTGCAGGACGTGCTCAATGCACTGCCCGAGGACGCCCGCCTGGGCGACTGGGAGCAGGCCGTGCACCAGATCGATGGCCGCATGCGCCGGCTGGAGCCGGTCAACCTGGCCGCGATCCACGAGTATGGCGAGGCCTCGCAGCGCTCGGACTACCTGGATTCGCAGCACGCCGACCTGACCACAGCGCTGGAAACCCTGGAAGATGCCATCCGCAAGATCGACCGCGAGACCCGCGGCCGCTTCAAGGACACTTTCGACCGTGTCAACGCCGGCGTGCAGGCGCTGTACCCGCGCCTGTTCGGTGGCGGCCACGCCTACCTGGAATTGACCGGTGAAGACCTGCTCGACACCGGCGTGACCATCATGGCGCGCCCACCGGGCAAGCGCGTGTCCAGCATCTCGCTGCTGTCCGGCGGCGAAAAGGCGATGACCGCAGTAGCGCTGGTGTTCGCCATCTTCCAGTTGAATCCGGCACCGTTCTGCCTGCTGGACGAGGTGGACGCACCGCTGGATGAAGCCAACGTCGGTCGCCTGGCCAACATGGTCAAGGAAATGAGCGAGAAGGTGCAGTTCCTGTTCGTCAGCCACAACAAGGCGACGATGGAGGCTGCGCACCAGCTGTCGGGCGTGACCATGCGCGAACCGGGTGTCAGCCGCCTGGTCAGCGTGGACCTGGAAGAAGCCGCACGATTGGCGGGCGCGGCCTGACGTGCCATCCTAATTACCTGAATGAACTAGCCGGAGAACCTATCGAATGTCCGACACGGCACTGTTGCGCATCGGCATCCTGGCCGCCGGCCTGCTGTTGATCGCTGCGATCTTCCTGTTTGGCCGTCCGAAGAAGAAGCCCCAGGGGCGTCGCGTGGAAAGCGCGGAACCGACCGGCGGCGAGCGTCGCGAGCCGGTGCTGGGCGATGATGGCGTCACTGTGGCCGATGGCCGCGTAGAGCCGGGCATGGGCTCGGAAGGCGAGCAGGCCGAGCTTGGCCTGGCCGACACCGACGCCGGCGCGGCCAGCGACCTTGGCAAGCGCGCCACCCAGGACTTCGACAAGATCGTGTCGCTGTTCGTGGCCGCTCGCGCCGGCGAACAGCTGCGTGGCGAAGACATCGTGGTGGCGGCGGAGAAGACCGGCCTGGTGTTCGGCCACATGAACGTGTTCCACCGACTGGTGGAAGGCCACCCCGAGCGCGGCCCGATCTTCTCGATGGCCAGCATCATGAAGCCGGGCAGCTTCGACATGGCCAACATCCGCGCCATGGAGACCCCGGCCATCGCCTTCTTCCTGACCCTGCCGGCGCCGCTGACCGCGCTGGATGCCTGGGAGAAGATGCTGCCCACCGTGCAGCGCATGGCCGAGCTGCTCGACGGCGTGGTGCTGGACGACAGCCGCAACGCTCTCGGCCGGCAGCGCATCGCGCACATCCGTGACGAACTGCGTGCCTATGATCGCCAGCACCAGGCGCCGCCGCTGACCAAGACCCCGCGCTGGTGAGCGCCATGGTGTGCCGACCAACGGTCGGCACCCATAACAGTAGATCCACGCCATGCGTGGATGGGGCGAACCAAGGTTCGCCCCCACCAACAGGGTCAGGCCGGTACGCCGGCGACCTTGGCAAATGCCCTGCGGAACGCGGCCATTTCATCTTCGGTGCCGACGGTCACGCGCACGCGCTGTGGCCAGATCGGCCAGCTGCGGCCGATGATCACGCCGTTGTCTGCCATCGCCTTGGCAAAGGCGGCACCGTCGCGCTGCACATCCACCACGAAGCAGTTCGCTTCCGACGGCACGCAGCTGAAACCACGCTTGCCCAGCCACCCGACGGTGGCCTGCCGCACCTTGGCATTCTGCAGGCGCCGCTGCGCGATCAACTGAGGATCCTGCAGGCTGGCCAGTGCCGCGGCCAGTGCTGGCACGGGTAGCGGGTTGTCGCCCAGGCTGGCCAGTTCGCGCAGGCGGTCGGGATGCGCGGCCGCCACGCCCAGGCGCAGGCCGGCCATGCCATACAGTTTGGAGAACGTGCGCAACACGATCAGGTCATCGCGCTGCGCCACCTGCGCGATCAGGCTCGGCTGCTCGCTGTACTGCAGGTAGGCCTCGTCGACCAGTACGCGGGTGGACGCAGGCTTGTGGGCCAGCAGCCAGGCGAGCTCATCCGGCGGGCTGATCGAGCCGGTCGGGTTGTTCGGGTTGCACACATACAGCAGGCCGGTCGAGCGCGCGTGTGCGGCGGCCACCATCGCGCGCAGGTCATGTGCGCCATCGTTGCGCAGCGGCACCTTGTGCACGTATGCGCCGTGTGCGGCGGCGACCTCGCCCAGCGTCTCGAACGTCGGGTCGGCGACTACCAGTCCCGCCTGCGGGCCGGTCCACAGCACGGCGGCTCGGTTCAGCGGTTCGCTGGAGCCCGGATAAAGCCGCACGTGATCAGCCGGAATGTGGGCCTGTTCGATGAAGGCGTCGCGCACCTGACCGGCCAGTGCGAAACGGTAGCGGCCGCAACCGGCGATGCTGTCGCGTGCCGCCTGCTGGGCTGCGGCCGAGGGGCCGTAGGGGCATTCGTTGAAGTTCAGCAGTACCGCGCCCTCGGCGGGGGCGGGGGCGGCGGCCGTCGCGGGTTGGGCATGGCCGAGTTGCGGCAGCCCGCTGCCGGCGACGGCGAGGCCGGCACCGGCCAGTTTCAGGAAGCGTCGACGGGAAGCGGGCAGGGGCACGGGCAGGATTCCGAAGGGCAGACCGTCGCACGCTAGCGCCGGTGAGGGTGGGCGGCAAGCTGCTTTTTGTGGCGTCGAGCCATGCAGATGTGCCAACCAAGGTTGTCACCTACCGGAATGAGGGAGAAGGTTGGCAACGGAGCGGGGGAGAAGGTTGGCACCAGCGGGAGTGAAGGTTGGCACCTGCCGGAGCGGGGAGTGCCCGTCGAGCACGCTCGACGCTGCAAAGGCGGCGGCGTTACAGGGCCTGACGGCTGGGCGCGGTAGAATCCCCGGCCATCCCAGAACCACCGGATCCCGATGAGCCCCAGCCCCGCCGAACGCGCCGAAGACCTTCGCCGGCAGATCGCCCAGGCCAACCGCGCCTACCACGAGCTGGACGCGCCGGAGATCCCCGACGTCGACTACGACCGGATGGTACGCGAGCTGGAAGCGCTGGAGCGCGAGCACCCGGAACTGGCCCGTGCCGACAGCCCGACCCAGCAGGTCGGTGCGCGCCCCTCTGGCCGCTTCCCGGAAGTGCGCCACGCGGTACCGATGTTGTCGCTGTCCAATGCCTTCAGCGACGAGGAAGTGGCCGATTTCGTGCGCCGCATCGATGAGCGCCTGGGCCGCCGCAGCCTGCGGTTCTCGGCCGAGCCGAAGATGGACGGCCTGGCGATCAGCCTGCGCTACGAGGACGGTCATTTCGTGCTTGGCGCGACCCGTGGCGATGGCAGTACCGGCGAGGACGTGACCGCCAACCTGCGCGAAATCGGTGACATTCCCAAGCGCCTGCACGGCAAGGACTGGCCGGATGTGCTGGAGGTGCGCGGCGAGGTCTACATGGCCCGCGCCGACTTCGAGGCCTACAACGAACGTGCGCGCCTGCAGGGCGGCAAGGTGCTGGCCAATCCGCGCAACGCGGCGGCCGGTTCGCTGCGCCAGCTCGACCCGAAGATCAGTGCGCAGCGCAGGCTGAGTTTCTTCGCCTACGGCACCGGCGAAGTGCAGGGCGGCGAGCTGCCGGACACCCATTCGGGCACCCTGGCCCAGCTCGGCGCCTGGGGCTTCCCGGTCAGTGAGCTGTGCAAAGTGGTGGAGGGCACCGACGGCCTGCTCGGTTACTACCGCACTATCGGTGAACGCCGCGACGGCCTGCCGTTTGATATCGATGGCGTGGTCTACAAGCTGGATGACCGGGCGGGTCAGCAGGCGATGGGCTTCGTCTCCCGTGCGCCGCGCTGGGCCATCGCGCACAAGTTCCCCGCGCAGGAACAGAGCACCACGGTGGAGGCGATCGAGATCCAGATCGGCCGCACCGGTGCTGCCACGCCGGTCGCGCGACTGGCGCCGGTGGCTGTGGCCGGCGTGATCGTGTCCAACGCCACGTTGCACAATGCCGACCAGATCGCGCGCCTCGATGTGCGCGTCGGCGACAGTGTGATCGTGCGCCGCGCTGGCGACGTGATTCCCGAGGTGGTCAGCGTCATTCTCGACCGCCGCCCGCAGGGCACCACGCCGTGGCAGATGCCGACGCGTTGCCCGGTGTGCGGCTCGGAGATCGTGCGTGAGGAGGGGGCGGCGGCGTGGCGTTGTTCGGGCGAACTGTCCTGCCCGGCGCAGCGCAAGGAAGCCATTGCCCATTTCGCCTCGCGCCGCGCCATGGACATCGACGGTCTCGGCGACAAGTACATCGAAACCCTGGTGGACGCGGGCATCGTCAAGAGCGTGGCCGACCTGTACCGGCTCAGCCGCGATACGCTGCTGCACCTGAAGCTGGTGCTGGACGCCGAGGAGCCGTCGGCGCTGGCAGCGGCGCTGAAGCTGCACCTTCCCGCCGAGGGCAGTGGTGCGGTGCTCAATGCGGTGCTCAAGCTGGACGGCAACGATCCGGGCTGGCGCGCGCAGGCGCTGGCGCAGCCGGCCAGCTTCGAATGGAACACGAAGAAGATCGCCACCAAGTGGGCCGACAACCTGATCGCAGCGATCGACGCCAGCCGTGCGGCCACGCTGGAGCGCGTGCTGTTCGCGCTTGGCATCGAGCACGTGGGCGAGAGCACGGCCAAGGCGCTGGCGCAGTGGTTCGGTGACCTGGAGCTGATCCGCCACCTGCCGTGGCCGTTGTTCAAGCGTGTGCCGGACATCGGTGGCGAAGTGGCGCGTTCGCTTGGTCACTTCTTCGAGCAGCAGGGCAACCAGCAGGCCATCGATGACCTGCTGCAGGTCGGGCAGGTGCGTATCAGCGACGTGCATGCGCCCAGTGCCAAGCTGCGCGACGGGCTGGATCTGGCGCAGTTGCTGGTTGAGTCGGAGATCCCCGGCATCACCCGCCTGCGCGCCGAAAAGCTGGTGGCTGCGCTTCCCGGCGCACAGGCGGTGCTCGATGCCGAGCATGGCCAGTTCGTCAACGCCGGCCTGCCCGATGACACCGCGCGCGGTCTGGCCGAATGGCTGGACGCTGATGGCCACGGTGCGATGCTGTTGGCCGCCGAGAACGCGATGCGGGAGATCCTGGCCAAGGCGCCGGCGCTGGCCGAGATCGTGGCGGGTCCGCTGGATGGGCAGACCGTGGTGCTGACCGGCACCCTGGCCCAGCTCACCCGCGATGCCGCCAAGGAACGCCTGGAAGCGCTGGGTGCCAAGGTCTCCGGCAGTGTGTCGAAGAAGACCAGCTTCGTGGTGGCCGGTACCGAGGCCGGCTCCAAGCTGGACAAGGCACAGTCGCTGGGCGTGCCGGTGTGGGATGAGGACCGCCTGCTGGCCTATCTTGCCGAACACGAATGATGACGCCGCCGGGTGCCCGGCACCCGGCATGAAGCACAAAGGAACACCGATGCAGACTGCCCCACTGGATTTCCGCCTGGCCACCCGTGCCGACGAAGAACTGTTGATCGCGTTGATGCGCGAGTTCTATGCCGAAGACAGGATCGACTTCGACGACGCGCGCGTGCGTCGCGGCGTGGATGCGCTGCTGGCCGACCCACGCAACGGCGAAGTGCTGCTGTGGCTGGACGAGGCGGCCGAGGTGGTCGGCTATGCAGTGATCGCGATGGGCTTCAGCCTGGAGCAGGGCGGCCACTTCATGCTGCTGGACGAGTTGTACCTGAGCCATCGTGCGCGTGGTCGCGGCCGCGGCAAGCAGGCGCTGGCCATCTGCGAACAGCGGGCACGGGGCCGCGGCGTAAGCCGCCTGCGCCTGGAAGTGAACCACCACAACGAGCTGGCCCGTCGCCTCTATCTGGCGAGCGGTTACATCGATGACACCCGCGATCTGCTGACCCTGCCGCTGGACCACCCGCGCCCGGAGGGCATCCTGTGAGCGAGGCCCTGCTGCGCGCGCTGCAGCAGCGCGCCGCGCTCAATGCGCTGGTCCGCCGCTTCTTCGCCGAACGCGATGTGCTGGAAGTGGAAACGCCGATCCTGTCGGTGGCCGGCAACACCGAGCCGAACATCGACAGCTTCCATACCGATTTCACCGGCCATGGCGATGCCGGCGGACGCCGCCGCTGGCTGCGCACCTCGCCGGAGTATCCGCTCAAGCGCCTGTTGGCGGCGGGCGTGGGTGACTGTTACGAACTGGGCCGGGTGTTCCGCAATGGCGAGGCGGGCGGCCGCCACAACCCGGAATTCACCATGCTGGAGTGGTACCGGGTTGGCTGGGATCATCATCGCCTGGTGCAGGAGACCGCCGAGCTGGTCGGCCAGGCGCTGGCGCTGGTCGGGCGCAGTGCGACCCTGCGCGTGCTGAGCTACCGCGAGCTGTTCCAGCAGCATGTGGGCGTTGACCCGTTCAAGGCCGATGAGGCTGCATTGCGGGCCGCGCTGGGTGATGTGCACATCGATCCGGTCGGTTTGACCCGCGACGACTGGCTGGACCTGTTGATGACCCATCGCATCCAGCCGCAGTTTGATGACACCGTCATGACCGTGGTCCATGACTGGCCGTCCAGCCAGGCGGCGCTTGCGCGCATCCGTGCCGGTACACCACCCCTGGCCGAGCGTTTCGAGTTGTACCTGGGCGCGGTGGAGCTGGCCAACGGCTATCACGAACTGAACGACGCCCACGAGCAGCGCGCGCGCTTCCAGCGTGACCTGCAGCGACGACATGAACGTGGCCAGGTGCAGCCGGCGCTGGACGAGGCGCTGCTGGCCGCGCTGCCATCGATGCCGGCGTGCGCGGGCGTGGCGGTGGGGGTCGATCGCCTCCTGATGGCGATGAACCGCACGCCGCGCATTGCCGACGTGCTGGCCTACGACTTTGCCCACGCATGAGTGACGTGCGTTCCTGAACGTCAAAGACTGAACGGAATTCCGCGATTCCGCGCTTGCTTCGGTAAGCAGGATGATGCTCTTATCACGGCAGATGCCGGACACTGGCACGCAGTTCATCCATTCCTGCTGGGGAAGGCTTTGGTCAAGTGGTTTGCGGTTGTCGCTGCACCGGTTTACTCCATCGCGCTCTGGGGTGCCTGGCTACCGTCATCGGCATCTGCCCAGCAGGCCGGCTACGACGGTGAAGTGGTGACCTGCGAATCACGCGATATGGGGTGGGTGCATTGCGATATCGATGTCAGCAGCGGCGTCGACCTGGTGCGCCAGCTTTCCAACAGCAGCTGCATCCGTGGCAGCGAATGGGGCACCGACCGCAGTGGCGTGTGGGTCACGCTGGGCTGCCGCGCCGAGTTCCGCGCACGCCGCGCTGCGGGTGCCGCGCCGGTAGCCAGCGAGGGCAAGCGCCTGGTCCGTCGCGTGGTGCGTTGTGAATCCAATGGTCGCCCGCAGAGCTGCCCGGTGCGCCTGGATGGCGCGCCAGTACGCCTGCTGCGCCAACTGTCGGCGCTGCCATGCCGCGAAGGGCAGGGCTGGGGCTACAAGCGCAATGAAGTCTGGACCAGCCGCGGTTGCCAGGGGGATTTCGAAGTGGCTGACGAGGACGGCCGATTCGTTGACGTACCACGCCGGCTGACCTGTGAATCGAAGTCGAAGAAGCGCCGTTTCTGCGGCGCCAGCATCTCGGTCGGTGCCGCCGTCTCCGAGCAGCTGTCCAGCACGCCGTGCGAGGAAGGCAGTACCTGGGGCTGGAGCCGCAACGGCATCTGGGTGGACGGTGGCTGCCGCGCCGAGTTCTCGGTGAATTGAGCCGGGCGAGCTCCAACCCCGGGGGGCGTGGCCCTACAATGGGCCCATGAACACTGCCTCCGACATCGACTACGCCCGTTACGACCATATCCGTCCGATCCTGTGGACCGGCGATGCCCTGCAACTGCTGGACCAGCGCAAGCTGCCGTTCGTGGTCGAGCATGTGGTCTGCCATGACAGCGACGACGTGGCTGCGGCCATCCACGCGTTGACCGTGCGCGGTGCGCCGGCCATCGGCATCGCCGCCGCCTGGGGCGTGGTGCTGGCCGCACGTGACGTGCAGGCCGCAGACGGTGCGCACGCGCTGCAGCAGCTGGAACCGGCGCTGCAGCGTCTGAACGCTTCGCGTCCGACCGCCGTCAATCTGGCCTGG
Organism: Stenotrophomonas sp. Sm2128; assembly: GCF_030985535.1. Lineage (NCBI taxonomy): Bacteria > Pseudomonadati > Pseudomonadota > Gammaproteobacteria > Lysobacterales > Lysobacteraceae > Stenotrophomonas > Stenotrophomonas sp. Sm2128. The sequence continues at coordinate 26,393 of NZ_JAPTFQ010000009.1, read as the reverse complement.
GCGCTGGCGCGCATGCGCCGTTGCCTGAATGCCGCCGGTGCTGACTGGAAGGCGAAGCTGGAGGCCGAAGCGCAGGCCATCGCCGAGGAAGACCTGGCCGCCAATCGCCACATGGGCGCGCTGGGCGCAGGCCTGATCGAAGCCGGCAGCGGCGTGCTGACCCACTGCAACACCGGCTCGCTGGCCACCGCCGGCTTCGGCACCGCGCTGGGCGTGATCCGCGCCGGCATGGCCCAGCACCGCATTGCCCGCGTGTTCGCTGGCGAGACCCGTCCGTGGCTGCAGGGCGCGCGCCTGACCGTGTGGGAGCTGCAGCAGGATGGCATTGACGCCACGCTGATCGCCGATTCAGCCGCCTCGCACCTGATGAAGACCGGCGCTGTGCAGTGGGTGATCGTCGGTGCCGACCGCATCTGCGCCAACGGCGATACCGCCAACAAGATCGGGACTTACCAGCTGGCCATCGCCGCCCGCCATCACGGCGTGAAGTTCATGGTCGTGGCGCCGTCCTCGACGGTGGACATGGAGACCGTGGACGGCAGCCAGATCGAGATCGAGCAGCGCGATCCGGGCGAGCTGTACGGCGTGGGCGGCACCCGCACGGTGGCAGAGGGCATCGCTGCCTGGAACCCGGTATTCGACGTCACCCCGGGTGAGCTGATCGACGCCATCGTGACCGAGCGCGGCGTGATCCTGAACCCGACCCCGGAGAACATGCGCGCCGCCTTCGGCGGCTGACGCGCGGGGGGAGGGGCCGCGTGACCTCCGCCCCCGGTGGTGCCGGCCGCGGGCCGGCAACCCCCTAAGTTCCTGATTTGTGCAGGTAAAATACCCGTAAAGGGAGGCGGAAAACGGCCTGTTGTGGTAATATCCGCAGGTTGAATCGAGGTTCCGGCACGACCCCCTCCCGCAGGGGGCTGCGCCGGACTGGACCGCTACCAGACAACGGAACCCGAATGGCAGAAACCGCCAAGGAAATCATCCAGGTCAACCTGGAAGACGAGATGCGCAAGAGCTACCTCGATTACGCCATGAGCGTGATCGTGGGCCGCGCGCTCCCGGATGCGCGCGACGGCCTCAAGCCGGTGCATCGCCGCGTGCTGTTCGCGATGAATGAACTCAACGCGCACAGCAACAAGCCCTACTTCAAGTCGGCGCGTATCGTCGGTGACGTCATCGGTAAGTACCACCCGCATGGCGATCAGTCGGTATACGACACGCTGGTGCGCCTGGCACAGCCGTTCTCGCTGCGTTACATGCTGGTCGATGGCCAGGGTAACTTCGGCTCCATCGATGGCGACTCCGCCGCGGCAATGCGATACACCGAAGCGCGCATGTCGCGCCTGGCGCATGAGCTGATGGCGGACATCGACAAGGAAACCGTCGATTTCCAGCCCAACTACGACGAAAAGGAACTGGAGCCGACGGTCATGCCGACCCGGTTCCCGAACCTGCTGGTCAACGGTTCGGCCGGTATCGCGGTGGGCATGGCGACCAACATCCCGCCGCACAACCTGAGCGAATCGATCAACGCCTGCATCGCGCTGATCGACAACCCGGAAATCGACGTCGACGGCCTGATGGAGTACATCCCGGGCCCGGATTTCCCGACCGCCGGCATCATCAACGGCACCGCCGGCATCGTCGCCGGCTACCGCACCGGCCGTGGCCGCGTGCGCATCCGTGCCAAGGCCGATATCGAAGTGGCCGACAACGGCCGCGAATCGATCATCGTCACTGAAATTCCTTACCAGGTGAACAAGGCGCGTCTGATCGAGAAGATCGCCGAGCTGGTCAAGGAAAAGAAGATCGAAGGCATCAGCGAGCTGCGCGATGAGTCCGACAAGGACGGCATGCGCATCTACATCGAGATCAAGCGCGGTGAATCTGCCGAGGTTGTGCTTAACAACCTGTACCAGCAGACGCAGATGGAATCGGTGTTCGGCATCAACATGGTGGCGCTGGTCGATGGCCGCCCGCAGTTGATGAACCTCAAGCAGATGCTGGAGGCGTTCGTCCGCCACCGTCGCGAAGTGGTCACCCGCCGTACCGTGTTCGAGCTGCGCAAGGCGCGCGCCCGTGCCCACGTGCTGGAAGGCCTGACCGTCGCGCTGGCCAACATCGACGAGATGATCGAACTGATCAAGACCTCGCCGAACCCGAACGAAGCACGCGAGCGCATGCTGGCCCGCGTGTGGGAGCCGGGCCTGGTCGGTGCGATGCTGGGTGCCGCCGGCGCCGAAGCCTCGCGCCCGGAAGACCTGCCCAAGGGCGTGGGCCTGATCGAGGGCGGCTACCAGCTGACCGAGATCCAGGCCACCCAGATCCTGGAAATGCGCCTGCACCGCCTGACCGGGCTGGAGCAGGACCGCCTGACCGATGAGTACAAGCAGCTGCTGGAAGTGATCGCCGGGCTGATCCACATCCTGGAAGATCCCGACCGCCTGCTGCAGGTGATCCGCGAAGAGCTGGTCAGTGTGAAGGCCGAATTCGGCGACGAGCGTCGTACCGAGATCCGCCACAGCGAAGAAGACCTGGACATCCTCGACCTGATCGCGCCGGAAGACGTGGTGGTCACCGTGTCGCATGCCGGTTACGTGAAGCGCCAGCCGGTGAGCGTGTACCGCGCGCAGCGCCGTGGTGGTCGTGGCCGTAGTGCGGCGGCGACCAAGGAAGAGGATTTCATCGAGCAGCTGTGGCTGGTCAACACGCATGACACGCTGCTGACCTTCACCAGTTCGGGCAAGGTGTTCTGGCTGCCGGTCTACCAGCTGCCGGAAGCGGGCTCCAACGCCCGCGGCCGTCCGATCATCAACTGGATCCCGCTGGAACCGGGTGAACGCGTGCAGGCCGTACTGCCGGTGCGCGATTACGCCGATGGCCAGTTCGTGTTCTTCGCCACCAAGAACGGTACGGTCAAGAAGACCCCGCTGGGTGAGTTCGCCTTCCGTCTGGCGCGCGGCAAGATCGCGATCAACCTGGACGAGGGCGACGCGCTGGTCGGCGTCGGCCTGACCGACGGCCAGCGCGACATCCTGCTGTTCGCTTCCAACGGCAAGACCGTGCGCTTCGGCGAGGACAAGGTCCGCTCGATGGGCCGTACCGCCACCGGCGTGCGGGGCATCAAGATGCCGGCCGGCGAGGAAGTGGTCAGCCTGATCGTGGCCGAAAGTGCCGGTGGCATCGAGGACGAGAACGAGGACGACAGCGGTGTCGAGGAAGCCGTCGGCAATGGCGATGCGGTGATCGAAGGCGCCGACGACGCCAGCGTTCAGTACATCCTGACCGCCACCGAGAACGGCTATGGCAAGCGCACCCCGCTGCCGGACTATCCGCGCAAGGGCCGTGGCACCCAGGGCGTGATCGGCATCCAGACCACCGAGCGCAATGGCAAGCTGGTCGCCGCGGTGCTGATGGGCTCCAGCGACGAAGTCCTGCTGATCTCCGATGGTGGCACCCTGGTGCGTACGCGTGGCTCGGAAATCAGCCGCGTCGGCCGCAACACGCAGGGCGTGACCCTGATCCGCCTCTCCAAGGACGAGAAGCTGCAGGCGGTGGAGCGCATGGATGCCTCGATCGACGAGGACGAGGACGAGGTGGCTGCCGCCGCCCCGGCCACGACCGACGGCGCACCGGCTGCTGCCAGCAGCGAGGACGCCGCGCAGGAGTGATCCTGCCGCGAGCCTGAGGTACCCGACGACGCCGGCCCTGTGCCGGCGTCGTCGTATCCGGGTGCCACGCATACGCGCGCGCTTCACGCAGGCGGTGGGATAACGGCGCATGCTGCCCCCGGAGATCGACGATGTCCGCCACGCCGCAGTCCGCTCCTGCTCCCGTCCGCGCCTCCCGGCATCCCCTCGTCACCGTGCTGTCGCTGCTGCTGGTCGTGCTCGGCCTGGTCATCGGTGGCCTCGGTGGGTGGCTGCTCAGCCTGGGTGGCTCGGCGTACTACGCCATCGCCGGGCTCGGCCTGCTGGCCAGCGGAATCCTGTTGTTCGGCAACCGCCGCAGCGGCGCGCTGCTGTATGCGCTGGTGTTCGTCGGCACGCTGCTATGGACCTGGTGGGAATCGGGCAGCGACTACTGGCGCTGGGTACCGCGGCTCGGGCTGGTGACTGCGCTCGGCATCGTGCTGGCGCTGCTGGCGCCGACACTGCGCGAGCCGGTTTCAAAACGCCTGTCGCGCAGCGTGGCGGGCGTACTGATGCTTGTGTTCGTGGCCGCCTTCGGCCTGGCTTTCGCGCCGCATGGTGAAGTGGATGGGCATCAGCCGTTCCCGGAAGGCGCGGTCAGCGCCGGACTGGAACCTACGCGCGATACCACGGGCCTGCAGCCGGCTGACCAGCCCGCCGAGGGCGACTGGCCGGCGTGGGGCCGCAGCAATGCGGGTACCCGCTATTCGCCACTGCAGCAGATCACCCCGGCCAATGTGGCCACGCTGCAGCCGGCCTGGCAGTTCCGTACCGGCGATATGCCGAAGAAGCGCTGGGGCGCGGAAACCACGCCGCTGAAGATCGGCGATCGGCTGTACCTGTGCACCGCGCGCAACCGCCTGATCGCGCTTGATGCTGGCAGCGGCAAGGAACTGTGGCGGTTCGATCCAAAGGTGAAGGATGCCTCGATTCCCTATACCGCTGCCTGTCGTGGTGTGAGTTATTACGAACAGCCCAGCACGCCGACCCTTGCCGACGCGGCATTGGCCGATGTTGCCGCTGATCTGGCGTTGCCGGAACCGCCTCCCAGCGTCACCCGCAGCGCTGCACCGGGCAGTCGACCGGCGTGCTGGGCGCGCATCATTGAAGGCACGCTGGACGGTCGCATCATCGCGGTGGACGCGGACAGCGGCCGCCCCTGCGCCAACTTCGGCAACAACGGCCAGGTCGACATCACCCTGGGCATGGGCGAGGTGCCACCGGGCTACGTGTCGATCAACTCGCCGCCGGCCATCGTGCGCGGCGTGATCGTGACCGGCCACCAGGTGCTGGACGGGCAGCGCCGCGATGCGCCGTCGGGCGTGATCCAGGCGTACGACGCCATCACCGGCAAGCTGCGCTGGGCGTGGGACATGGACCAGCCCGAGCGCAGCGGTCTGCCGCCGCGCGAGCAGACCTACACGCGGGGCACGCCCAACATGTGGACCACCGCCACCGGTGATGAGGCGCTGGGCCTGGTCTACCTGCCGCTGGGCAATGCCGCGGGCGATTACTGGAGTGGCTCGCGCACGGAGAACCAGAACCGCTACGCGACCTCGCTGGTGGCGATCGACGTGGCCACCGGCAAGCCGGTCTGGCATTTCCAGGCGGTGCGCAAGGATGTGTGGGACTACGACCTGGGTTCGCAGGCCAGCCTGATCGACTACCCGACGGCGGCGGGCAAGGTGCCGGCGATCCTGCTGCCGACCAAGCAAGGTGACATGTACATCCTCGATCGCCGCAACGGCCAGCTCCTGACTGCCGCCGAAGAGCGCAAGGTGCCGGTCGGCGGCGTCGAACCCGAGCAGCGTTCTCCCACCCAGCTGTTTTCGCTGTACCACACGCTGCGCCGCGAACATGACCTGACCGAGCGTGACATGTGGGGCATCACCCCGATTGACCAGCTGGTCTGCCGCATCCAGTTCCGCAAGGCGTACTACGAAGGGTTCTACACGCCGCCGAGCAGCGAGCGACATTCCATCGAGTATCCCGGCTACAACGGCGGCTCGGACTGGGGCAGCGTGTCCATCGATACGCGCCGCGGCGTGATCGTGGCCAACTACAACGACATGCCCAACTACAACCGGCTGGTGCCACGCGCGGAGGCCGACCGGCTGGGCTGGCTGCCGCGCGAGAAGGTCTGGTTCGAGAAGGGCGGTGCCGAAGGCGCGGGCGACCCGCAGGTGGGTACGCCCTACGCCATCCAGGTCAACGCCGGCTGGCGGCTGCCGTTCACTGGCCTGCTGTGCAAGCAGCCGCCCTATGGCGGTATCCGTGCCATCGACCTGCGCACCGGCAAACTGCTGTGGGACCGTCCGTTTGGCAGTGCGCGCGGCAACGGACCGTTCGGCATCCGTTCCGGCCTGCCGATCGAGATCGGCACGCCGAACAACGGCGGTTCGGTAGTGACCGCCAGCGGCCTGATCTTCATCGCCGCCGCCACCGATGACCTGCTGCGCGCCATCGACCTGAAGACCGGCAAGGAGCTTTGGCACGCCAAGCTGCCTGCCGGCGGCCAGGCCAACCCGATGGTGTACGAGCAGGGCGGGCGCCAGTACGTGGTGATCATGGCCGGCGGCCACCATTTCATGGAAACCCCGAACGGCGATTACGTGATGGCGTTTGCGTTGCCGAGGTAACCGCAATGGGGGCGGTGGGCCGCCTCCATTGCACGACACGGGATTACACCGTGACCACCACCTTGCCGATTTGCTCGTTCGATTCCAGGTAACGGTGTGCTTCCTGGATCTGCGCAAACGGGAACACCTTGGCAATTTTCGGCGCCAGCGTGCCCTTGTCCAGGCCATCGACGATGAATGCCTTGGCACGGGCCAACGCGGCATCGTCGGAGACGATTTCCGAGTACAGATAGCCCTTCAGCGTCAGCGACTTGCCCAGCACATTGAACAACGGGAACGGCGTGGGTTCACTGCTCAGCGCGCCGTATTCCAGCAGGATGCCGCCACGCGCCATCGCTTCGGTCAGCGGAACGAACTGCGGGCCACCGATTGGATCGAACACCACGCGGGCACCGGCACCGCTGGTGATGCGTGCCACTTCGGCCACCAGATCCTGCTCCTGGGTGGCGATGACGTGGGCGGCGCCGGCATCGAGCAACGCCTGGCGCTTGCCCGGGCCACGGGTGACCGCGATCGGCGTGGCGCCCACCGCGTTGGCGATCTGGATCGCGGCTAGGCCGACGCTGCTGCTGGCAGCGGTGATGATGACGAAATCCCCGGCGGCCAGATGTGCCTGTTGCAGCAGCGCGCCCCAAGCGGTGACGTACTGCATCCACACCGCGGCCGCCGTTTCGAAGCCCAGTGCCTGCGGATGCTTGACCACCAGTTGCGCGGGCACGTTGGCCAGCTCGCCATAGGTGCCCCAGCGCGCGATGTCCAGCGGCGGTATCACGCTGACCGCATCGCCTGCAGCGAAGCCGCTCACCGCACTGCCGATGGCTTCGACCACGCCGGCCGCTTCGTAGCCCAGCCGGCTGGGGAACTGCGCTTCCTGCAGATAGGCGCCGTTGCGGAACATCACCTCGGCGCGGTTCAGGCCGATCGCCTTGACCCGGATCTGGACTTCGTCGGCGGAGGGGGCGGGAACGTCGATATCGTCGATGCGCAGCACATCGGCGGTGCCATATTCGTGGATGCGGACAACCTGGCTCATGGGGGGCTCCGAGAAAGGGCCGACGAGGGCGCCGGCGAAAGGGTGACCGCTACTGTGCGCGTAGTCTGCAACCAGAATAAGGGGTAATCTGGCGTTTCATTGAAAAGCAATTTTTTGCAATGGACCTGATCGTTCCCCTGCGGACCTTCGCCAAGGTGGCCGAGGTCGGCTCCTTCGCCGCCGCTGCCGAGGCATTGGACGTGTCGCCGCAGCTGGTCGGCAAGCACATCCAAGCGCTGGAGCAGCATCTGGGCGTGCGCCTGCTCAACCGCACCACGCGAAAGCAGAGCCTGACCGACTTCGGCCAGGCCTACTTGGCGCGGGCGCGGGTGATCCTGGAGGAAGTGGAGGGCGCCGAGGAATTGGCGGAAGTGGCGCGTGGACGGCCGATGGGGCGCCTGCGCATCAGCGCGCCGGTCACCTTCGGCGTGCACGCGCTCGGCCCGGCGGTGGTGGCTTACATGCAGCAGTACCCGGATGTGCAGGTCGATCTGAACCTGTCCAACAGCCTGGTGGACATCGTCGAGGACGGCTACGACCTGGTGTTCCGTACCGGTGACCTGGCCGACAGCGGGCTGGTGGCACGGCGGCTGGGGCCGTATCCGCTGGTCCTGTGTGCCTCGCCGGACTATTTGGCTTCGCGCCCGGCCATCACCCATCCCAATGATCTGAGCCGGCACGAGTGCCTGGGCTTCGCGCATTCGATCATCCGCACGCGCTGGAGTTTCCGCGATGCCGATGGCAGCGTGCTTACCGTCCCGGTGTCCAGCCGCTTCATGGTCAACCAGGCCGAGCCGCTGCTGACAGCGGCCGTGGGTGGTCTGGGGTTGATCCTGCAGCCCTACGAAATGCTTGCCGCTGCGCTGGCACGTGGTGAACTGGTGGAAGTGCTGCCGGACCATGTGCCGGTATCGACCTGGATCAACCTGGTGTATCCGCGCGACCGCCAGCTGACCCCCAAGCTGCGCAGCTTCCTGGACTTCTGCGTGGCGCGTTTCACTGAGCAGTCGATGGCACGGCGATAGCGTGGCATCGATCAGTATTCCCGTGTTCCCATGCGAAGGACTCGCCCCGTGATCTCTCTCCCGTTGCCGCAGCATGCCACCCGCTTCCTGCTGCTGGCGTCCTTTTCCAGCGCCAGCGTGCTTGCGCAGCAGATACCTGCGCAGGCGTTGGCCGAGTGGGAGGTGCAAGGGCGCACGGACGGCCTGGCGCGACCTGATATCGAATGCCAGGATTTCCTGCAGGCGATGGGCCGGAAGCCTCCGGGACTGCAGTATGTAGGTTGCAGCCAGGATGACGCGTCCTACATCAAACCCATGGAAGCCCACTATCGTGTTTCAGGTGCCCAGGCGGCGCAGGTGGAAGCCTATCTGCGCGAGACATTTGGCATGCCTGCATTGCGCTACGTCTGTTGCGGCTGGAGCAATGGCGCGCCGTACTACTGGCGCGACGGCCCGGATACGGTGCGGTATCAGATCGGCATGGGGGTGGAGTCGCTGCCGTACGAACGGGACGAATGGCCGCGCATCGAGGCATTCAACGTCACCGTCGAGGTGTTGCGGCAGAGTCCCTAGCGTGGATGCGGCGGGCCGATCCATCGTCTAGGATGCGCCCAGGGATACCCGCAAAGGAATTGCCATGAAGGCTGTTGGACGCCTGTTTCTCTGCAATGCGTTGGCCTGTTTGATCCTGGGTGCCACGTCGGCGTTTCCGGCAGTTGGCGCAGCATCTTCCGAGCGCGAACATCCACGTGCGCAGGATGCCATCGATGACTGGCTTGCGGCCTTCAATGCAGGCAGCCTCGAGGGGTTGCAGGCATTTGCCGACAGATATGCGAAGCAGGAGGGCAGCACTCCCAAGGACTATCTCGAGTTCCGCGAGAGCACCGGCCCGCTGAACGTGCTGGAAACACTCGAGCGCGCGCCCAGCCAGGCGAAGCTGCTGGTAATGGGCCAGCTGAGCGAACGTGCGATGTGGGTGACGGCGGTCATGGACCCGGCCAACCCGTCGCACGTGAAGCAGTTCCAGATCGAGGGCACTGATACGCCGGACAAGTACAAGCCGGAACGGGTTGCTGTGCCCGCGCTGATGGCCGATGCCACAGCAAAACTGGAGGCGCTGCGGGCTCAGGACGCGCTGTCGGGTGCATTGCAGGTGGCACGGAACGGCAAGGTGCCGCTGGACTGGCGCGGTGGCGAGGCCGATCGTACCGCTGGCATTCCAGTGGGCGTGGATACGCAGTTCCGCCTTGCGTCCTCCAACAAGATGTTCACTGCAGTGGCCATCCTGCAGCTGATGCAGGAGGGCAAGCTCAGCCTTGATGACACGATAGGCAAGTTCCTGCCGGACTATCCGAACAGGGTGGTAGCCAACAGCGTGACCGTACGCCATCTGCTGTCACATACCAGCGGTCTGGGTGATTTCTTCGGCGACGATTTCGAGCAGTATTCCGCGTCGTTGAAGACGCTGGATGACTACGTGCAGCGCTTTGCCAAGGATGCGCCGCAGTTCACGCCGGGCAGCCAGGACAGCTACTCCAACTATGGCTTCATCGTATTGGGGCGCATCATCGAAGCGGTTTCGGGGCAGTCGTACTACGCCTATGTGGACGAGCACATCCTGCGCCCGGCGGGCATGACCGGCACCGGCTTCGAGCCGGAATCAGTGAACGTCCCGCAGCGAGCCGTCGCCTACTCGAAGAAGGATGGGCAATGGGTCCGTGAAACGAAGTCGCTGCCCTGGCGCGGCATGTCAGCCGGTGGTGGCTACAGCACGGTGGCCGACATGGTGAAATTCGCCGGGGCACTGCAAAGCGGAAAGCTGGTCTCGCCCGCATTGCTGAAGCAGGCCACCACCGCGCAGAACCACAAGGGCTGGTATGGATTCGGCTTCGTGGTGCAGGGCGAGGGCAGGGAACACCAGTATGGCCATGAAGGCGGTGCGCCCGGATCGAACAGTGCCATCGTGGTGATGCCCGCACTGGGCTATGTGATCGTTGGCCTGGCCAATGTCGATCCGGATGCGATCGGCAACGTGGTCAACTACATCGCGCGTAGAGTGCCGCTGTGAACGCGGCAGGTGCCGGTCATTCCGGTACCCGCACCATCTTCGTCATCAAGTGTTCCACCACACCCGCAGGGTCCGCCGTGCGGCCCACATGCGTGCTCGACATCTGCACGATCGAGCTGCGCTTGGCGGTAAGGAAGTGGAAGCGGGCACGCGCGGGCAGTTGCGCGATCGGCCCGGCGCTGGCGTCGCCGCGGCAGATGGCCACGATCGCATCCAGCCATGGTTGCAGCGCCTCCTGGTCCAACGCCGGCGCGAAGGCACGCAGGCGCGCAGGATCGATCTCGATGGCCGCTTCCAGATGGCGCGCGCCAGGGCAGGAGACGATCACCCCGACGTTGATGAACTCCTCGCGTTCCACCCGCGGTACCACGCGGATGACCGCATAGTCATACGTGTGCAGCGTGGGCACGGATGGCCTCCTGCACGAACACCGCACGCACTTTCAGGCGGTGCTTGAGATAATCGATGTAACCCTGGCGGTAGGCTTGGGCGCTGTCGAACGCCGGCTCGTTGACCAGCCAGCTGTCCGGCACCAGGCCGACGATGCGTTCGATCTCGGCATCGGTCAGGCGCGCGGCCAGCTCGGCATCCACCTCGGCGATGCGACTGGCGAACGACAGCAGCACATGATCGCGGATCAACACGAACGGCTTTTCGCAGGCATCGCCGGCGTTGGCCCAGTCGTGATGGAAGTACATGGCCGCACCGTGGTCGATCAGGTACAGCTTTCGATGCCATACCATCAGGTTGGGGTTGCGGGTGGTGCGATCGACATTGCTGGTGAACGCATCGAACCAGACGATGCGCGAGGCGAGGTCTGGATCCACCGGCATTGCCGCCGGATCGTAATTGATCGCGCCGGGCAGATAGTCCAGGCCCAGGTTCAGGCCCTCGCTGGCGCGGATCAGCTCCTGGATTTCCGGGTCGGGCTCGGTGCGGGCGAACTCGCGGTCCAGCTCGACGAACAGGATTTCCGGAATCGGCAGGCCCAGCGTGCGTGCCATCTCGCCGGCGATCAGCTCGGCGATCAACGCTTTCGGGCCCTGGCCGGCGCCACGGAACTTCAGCACGGCCATGCCGTCGTCGTCGGTCTCGACCACGGCCGGCAGGGAGCCACCTTCCCGCAAGGGCGTGATGTAGCGGAGGGCATGTACGGTGCGCATGCGTGCATTCTAGCGTGGGTGCAGGCGCAACCCTCTGACCGGCGGGGACCGATTTCGGCCTTCACCTGTCCCTTCCGCCTGCGATGGCAGCATCCTGCTGCAGGAACCCTTGGGTTCATGGGCGTACTGGCACTCTCGATGCAGAGGCTCCAGGCTGGGTACCTGCTCGGCTGCCAGCGACGCGCACTGCGAAGCGGAAACCTCATCCACGATGTCCTGCAGGCTACGGAGGTGCACCGATGAGCGACGAATTCACTCCCATTCTGCCGACCTTGGACGATGCCAAGGCGGAAGAAATGATCGGCAAGGTCGTACTGGTCGGGGTTACCCGCTATGGCGGCGACGGTCAGGTAAAGGGGCTGGAGCAGTACGCCGGCACGGTGCTGCGCATCAGCGCCGACGAGGGCGTGGTGCTGGCCGACGAGAATGATGGCCACGAGCGCTACCTGCCACCGATGCTGGACCAGTACCAACCAGCCGAACCCGGCGAGTACCGCATGCGCACCAGCGGCATGATCGTGGTCGACCCCGACTACCTGGCCACCTGGGACCTGCACGCGCAGCAGTAGTGCCAGGCCATGCCTGGCAGGTGCCGGCAGTTCCCCGGCACCTCCCGGAGCCGCACTTTGCCCCATCCGGCCACTAGTCCTTCCGGCCCATTCACGACAACCCCTGCGGTGCTAGATTCGGGTCCATGCCCGATTCCGGGCGCCCATTCACACCCCAGGGGATAAGGATGCTCATCCGTCGAACCTCTCTGGCAGCGGCGGTTGCCGTTGCCACCGTCGGCCTGCTGGCCGCTGGCCCGGCGCTTGCCGATTACGCGAAGCCGCCGGAACACCTGCTCAAGGTGTTGAAGGCACCGCCGCCGCCGGCGCCGAACGTGGCCCCGGGCGGCCAGCGCCTGCTGCTGACCACCGCGCAAACCTACCCGTCGATCAGCCGCGTCGCCCAGCCGTACCTGAAGCTGGCCGGCGTGCGCCTGGAGCCGAAGAACCGCAGCCGCCATGACACGCCCGGTGGCTACGGCATTCCGGCCTGCGTGGCCGACTTCACCCTGGTCGACATCGGCAGCGGCAAGGAAACCAAGGTCAACCTGCCGCAGGGCTGCGCCACCGGCGCGCTGTGGTCGGCCGATGGCAGCCATTTCGCCTTCCAGAATGCGGTTGATACCAGCGTGCAGCTGTGGGTGGGCGATGCGGCCACCGGGCAGGTGAAGCAGGTGCCGAATGTGCAGCTGAACCCGATCTTCGGCTACACCGTGCAGTGGCTGGGCGGCAGCCAGAACCTGCTGGTGAAACTCGTACCGGCCAACCAGGGCCCGGCACCTTCCAACGGCGGCGTACCGACCGGCCCGGATGCACAGGAGTCGCTGGGCAGCAGTGGCGAGAGCAGCACCTACGAGGCCCGCGACACGCTGACCAGCGTGCATGACGAGAAGCTGTTCGCTTATTACGGTGCCTCGCAGCTGGCCGTGGTCGATACCGCCGCCAACAGCGTGCGTCCGGTCGGGCAGCCGGCGCTGTTCAACGAAGTCAGCGCCGCACCCGATGGCGTGCACGTGCTGACCGAATCGATCAAGGCGCCGTACTCGCATGCGGTGACCTACCAGCGCTTCGCCAACGACGTGGCCGTGCTGGACATCGCCAGCGGCAAATCCACGCCGATTGCCAGCCTGCCGCTGGCCGATCGCGTACCGGTGCATGGCGTGCCGGAAGGCCCGCGTGGCTTCGACTGGCGTGCCACCGATCCAGCCACCCTGGTCTATGCCGAGGCACTGGACAAGGGCGACTGGAAGGTCAACGTGCCGCACCGCGACCGCGTGCTGATGCTGAAGGCCCCGTTCAACGGCAAGCCGACCGAAATCACCCGTACCGCGCAGCGATTTGAGGGCTTCGCGTGGACCGCCGATCCGGCCGTGGCGTTCCAGTACGAGAACGACGAGAACCGCCACTGGATGCAGACCCGCATCGTCGATGTGGACCAGCCGAAGAAGGAAGGCCGCCTGCTGTGGGACATGTCCAGCGACGAGCTGTATGGCAACCCCGGCAACCTGGTCTTTACCCGCCTGCCGAATGGCGCGCAGGTGGTGCGCCGTGAGGGCAACCATGTGTTCCTCAGCGGCCGTGGCGCGTCGCCGCAGGGCGACCGTCCGTTCCTGGACCGCCTGGACCTGGGCACCCTGAAGAGCGAGCGCCTGTTCCGCAGCAGTGCCGACGCCTACGAACAGTTCCTCGGTTTCAGCAGCACGCCGGGGCGCTACCTGACCTGGCACCAGTCGGTGATCGATCCGCCGAATGCCTTCATCCGCCAGCAGGGTGAGGCAGTGGCTGATGCGAAGGCCGGCGAGGCGCAGTTCGCGTCCACCGCGACCGCGCTGACCAAGCTGGTCGACCCGACCCCGGAAGTGCGCCAGATCAAGAAGCAGCTGGTGACCTACAAGCGTGCCGATGGCGTGGACCTGTCGTTCACCCTGTACACGCCGCCGGGCTACAAGGAAGGCCAGCGCGTGCCGGCGATCCTGTATGCGTACCCGGCCGACTTCGCCAATGCCGCGCAGGCCGGCCAGGTGTCCGGTTCGCAGCAGACCTTCACCCGTCTGCAGCCGTACCGCCTGATGCTGCTGGCCGGCTACGCGATCATCGACAACGCCTCGTTCCCGATCGTGGGTGACCCGAAGAACGCCTACGACACCTACCTGGAGCAGCTGGAAGCCGACGCCAAGGCGGCGGTGGACAAGGCCGTGGACATGGGCGTGGTCGACCGCAACCGCATCGGCGTGACCGGTCACAGCCACGGCGGCCTGATGACCGCCAACCTGATCGCGCACACCAAGCTGTTCAAGGCCGGCGTGGCGACCAGCGGTTCGTACAACAAGACCTTCACCCCGTTCGGCTTCCAGAACGAACGCCGCTCGGTCTGGCAGGCGCAGGACGTATACCTGAAGGCCTCGCCGTTCTTCTATGCCGACAAGATCAAGCTGCCGCTGCTGCTGGTCCACGGCGAGGACGACGCCAACCCGGGCACCGAGCCGTTCCAGTCGCGCAAGCTGTACCAGGCCATTCGTGGCAACGGCGGCACCACCCGCCTGGTGATGCTACCGAACGAACCGCACTGGTACACCGCGCTGGAGTCGAACGAGCAGCTGGTGTCGGAAATGCTGAACTGGTTCGACACCTACGTGAAGAACGCCAAGTGAGGGAACAGGAAGGCCACCTCCGGGTGGCCTTCCAGCATCCTGCTGTAGCGCCGAGCCCACGCTCGGCTGTAACCAGCCGCACGTGCTCTGCAATCAACTGTGGAGACTCGGTAACGACGTGTTACCGGCACATTCGCGTGCCACGCAGATGGGCTAGGCTGGCCCTGTGAGTTCGTCCCGGGTCGGTGCAATGAAAGCCATCGTTCTTGCTGCAACGTTGTCGTTGGTCCTGGTTTCAAACGCCCATGCCCAGTCGCTGCCCACCGAGCTGGCGCAGCTGGGGATCATCGCCGGCATGCCCTACGCCAAGGCCAAGCGCCTGCTGGATGCTGCGGGATGGCAGGTGAAGCCGGCGCAGGGCGCGCCGGAATCGCTGGAGGGCTTTCCGGAAGTGGGGTGCCAGAAGGGCGGGAAGCAGTGCGCGACGACCTTCGAGAAGGGTGAACAGCAGATTGCGGTGCGGCTGGGCACTACCCTGGCAGGGCAGCCGTTCGTGCAGAGCGCTGATTGAGCACCCGAGCTCACGCCAGCGGCAGGCGGTCCTGCGCATGCGCCAACCGGTCATGCAGTTCGCGCACGTGCTCGGCCTTGGCATGGATGCGCGTGGTATCACCGAAACTGCGCAGGTAGGCGCACGCGGCGAAGCCGGCACTCTTCTTTTCGTACTCGGCAATCCAGGCCAGGCGATCCGGGTTGTTGGCCTGCTCGGCTGACCACGCGGCCACCGGCGGACGGATGCGGTACCTCAGGCCAACGCGCCACGGCTTTGGTGTCAGGCGCGCACGGAAGCAGTGCTGCAGCCGGCACATGCGCGCGTACAGGGTGTCGGCGCCCAGCGTTCTGAAGAACGCCTGCAGCTGCTCGTCTTCGGGCAGGAACGTGGCGTGCATGGCCAGCACGCGCAATCCAGCCGGCGTGCGGTACGTACGCAGATGCCAGTCCGGATGCTGTTCGCTGAAGGCCGCGACCCGCTGCAGGGCCACGCCTTCGGCGCCACCGGCCGCGGCCAGGCGCCGCTTGCGCTGCATCAGCATCGCCGTGTTGACCAGCAGCACCGCTGCCACCCCCAGCACCAGTCCCACCAGCCAGTGCCAGAGCAGAGTGCCGATGACGGCGCCAGCGAACAGCAGCACTGCGGCGATGATTGCAGGCATCACGCAACCGGCAGGTGGCTGCGCATGATCTATGTCGGCGAACAGCACGTCCGGGGTGTTCAGGCACAGCGCACCGTAGCTGTTGCGTGTAATGATGACGTCGCCGTCGCGCTGCACGATCTGCTCGCGGATCGGCACGCCCTCCACGCCGTAGTTGCTGCGCACTTCGCGTCGCGGAAGCGCCTGCCCGGCGAGGATGGCATTGAGGGCTTCGTTGGCGCGGCGATCGGCGTGCACCTGCGCCTCGGCAGGGCCTTCGTCGGACCAGCCGAAGCGGCGCACGACCACCGGCCGGCCACGGAAACGGGCCTGCAGGCGGGCTTCGGCCCAGTACGCGGGAACGATCATCATCGTGCGGTGCTCCATCTTCCATGGCAGGTGCCGAAGCGAGTCTGGCACAGCGCCGGTGCGCCCGCATCCGCCTGCTGCAGTGGGCCGGGCGGAGTGATAGATTGCGCGCTTCGCATGCACTCCACCAAGGACGGAGCGATGTTCATGATCCTGCGCGGCCTGTTGGCCCTGGCCTGTGCCGGGGCGGTAGGCGTGGCCACCGCAGCGGTACCGGCAGGGCCGCAGATCCTCACCGAGGATGTCAGCCGTTTCTATGCACTTTATGACAGCGCCGGCGGTAAACCCAGCGTTGCGCAGCTGCGTGGATACCTGGCCGAGGGGTCGGCCGGCCTGGCCGAACTGGCCAAGTCGCGCCGGGTCACTCCCGAACGCATTGCCGAGTCCATCGCCAGCCAGCCCGAGCTGTATGCACAGGGACGAAACTGCCTGGCCGAACTGCCCGCGGTGAAGCAACGCCTGACGCAGGTGTTTTCCAACCTGCAGGCGATCTACCCGCAGACCCGGTTCCCACCGGTGACCATCGCGGTGGGCCGCGGCCGGCCGGTCGGGCTGACCTCGAAAAGCGGCGTGATCGTTGGTCTGGAAGCGCTGTGCGCGGCCGACTTCATGAATTCCAATGTGCAGGATCGCTTCGTGCATGTGATCGCACACGAATACGTGCACATCCAGCAGACCGGCCTGATCGACTTCGAGCCGGGTGACCCGCGCGCGACAGTGCTGCGTGTTTCGCTGGGCGAGGGCATCGCCGAATTCATCACCGAGCTGATTTCCGGCAACGTCGGCAATGGGCGTCACGCGGCCTGGACCCGTGGCCGGGAAGTGCATATCGAAAGCGCGTTCGCGCTGGATCTGGACAGCACCGATCTGTCGCCGTGGCTGTACAACTACAAGCCTGGCTCGCAGGAACCCTACGACCTGGGGTACTGGGTGGGTTACCGCATCGCCAAGGCCTATTACCTGCAGGCCAAGGACAAGCGTGATGCGGTGCGTGCGCTGATCCAGCAGGACAACCCGAAAACGATCCTGGCCGCCAGCGGCTGGACGCCGGGCATGTGGATGCCGGCGAAGGTGACCGGTGTGGCGGCGCGTACGGCTGCACGCTGAGCACAGGGCAGGGCGTTAGACTGCGCAAGATGATTTCAGGAGTACCCGCATGCGTGGACCTGTTGAGCTTGCCGCTGCAACCGTCGTGACGTTGGGCCTCGCGTTGGCTTCTCCGCTGGGTGCCGCCGAAGCCGTCGCAGTCAATCCGCTGCTGCAGACGCCCATCGACCAGTTGCGCCCCGACGAGGTTCGTTTCATGCAGCAGCGCCTGGCCGATTTTCCGGAGCTGCAGCGCTATCGTGATGCCAACGCGCAACTGCCTGCGGCAGTGCCGGGCCAGCCGCGCGTGGTGTTCTTCGGCGACTCGATCACCGAAGGCTGGGGTGCGGAAGGCAGCGCTGGATTCTTCCCCGGCAAGGGCTGGCTCAACCGTGGCATCAGTGGCCAGACCACGGCGCAGATGCTGGTGCGCTTCCCGCAGGACGTGCTGGCACTGAAGCCACAGGTGGTGGTGATCCTGGCCGGCACCAACGACATTGCCGGCAACACCGGCCCGTCCACGCAGGCGATGATCGAGGACAACCTGCACGCGATGGTGGACCTGGCGCGTGCACATGGCATCGCCGTGGTGCTGGCATCGGTGCTGCCGGTCAGCGATTACCCGTGGCTGCCGGGCACGGCACCTGCGCCCAAGGTGCGCGCATTGAACGCGGCATTGAAGCGCTATGCCGATGCACAGCAGCTGGTCTATCTGGACTACTACACGCCGATGGCCAATGCCGCCGGAGGGCTCGATCCGCAGCTGGCCGAGGATGGCGTGCATCCCACGGCGAAGGGCTATGCGGTGATGGCGCCGTTGGCCGAGGCAGCGGTCAAACGCGCGCTGGAGCATGGAAACTGATCACCAGCGGATCGGCTATGCCGATCGGGTGCGACATCCAACTGCAGCGCGGGCCGCCAGCGTCGCGGGGGAAATCACCCCATGCAGATAGCCGCCATCTGAAGCTCAGGCGTCGTCCTGCTTCAACGCCGCGTCGGCCGCCAGCAGCGCCTCGGCGGCTGCACTGAGCGGCGGCGAGGGCGGGGCAACCACGCCGATCGCTTCCATCATCTTAGGCATGCCCAGGAACTGGCGCGCGCGACGGTCGTAGATGCCGGTGACCAGCAGCGCACGGGTGGCGATCTTCTGCTCGGGCCCGATCAGCACGCGCTGCTCCATGATGCCGCGCGAGCCGACCCAGCCGACCAGGCGCGTTTCCAAGGTGAAGTGCTGGAACGGCTTCAGTTCGCGGCGGAACTGGATGGTGCCGGCGCCGACGATCGGCGCCCACTTCTCGCGCAGCGCCACCCGGCCCAGGCCCATGCGCAGGATCAGGTCCAGCCGGCCCAGATCGAAGATGTTCCAGTAGCGGCCGTTGGTCATGTGCAGGTTGCTGTCCAGGTCGTTGGGCAGTACCCGGAACTGCAGCCGCGAGACCCCGAACGGCGCCTCCAGCTTCGGCCGGAACAGGCTGCACAGCAGCAGGTGGAGCAGGCGGAACCAGAGATTCATGGTTATGACGACTGTTATAGAATCGCCGGTACGCTAATGTATGGCGACTGTCCTGGCAAGGAGCCTGCCGTGAGCCCGCGCCCCTCTGATGCGCCACAACGCGTGATTGATGCTGCGGCACAGATGCTGGCGCGCGTGGGTCTCAATGCCACCAGCATCCGTGAGGTGACCAAGCTGGCCGAGGCGCCGCTGGGTTCCACCTATCACCACTTTCCCGGCGGCAAGCAGGAGCTGCTGGCGCGCGCCACCCACATGGCTGGCGACAAGGTGGAGGCGCTTCTCGTTGAGTTGTTGAAGGGCGGGGCCGTGCAGGGCCTGCAGCAGTTCCTGGCGATGTGGCGCGAGCGCCTGCTGCGGTCCGGTTTCCGCGCGGGTTGTCCGGTGCTGGCCGCTGCCGTCGAAGAGCCGGTCGAGGCGGTTACCAGCCAACCGCGCGTGGCCGCCGCAGAGGTGTTCGTGCGCTGGCAGGGGCATCTGGCCGCAGCCTTCATTGCCGACGGCCACGAACCTGCGGCGGCGGATGGACTGGCCAGCCTGGTGATCGCCAGCGTGGAAGGCGCCGTGGCGATGTGCCGCGCACTGCAGGACATCGCCCCGTTCGACCAGGTGGCCGCGCAGTTGCTGAAGGCCGCCGCGCCTCCTTGATCCGGCTATACGTGTGCGGAAGACGCGCAGCAGGTCATCGGAAGATCATCAGGTAGCCCCAGCCGAGCACGATGGGCAGGAAGGCAGCGATGGCCGACGCGCCAACCCAACGCAGGTAGCTGCGGGAGGCGGGGGATCCCTGCCGCTTGAGGGCCCAGGCATGCGTCGGGAGCACCAGCAACGCCTGCACCGCAAAGGTGGCCACGGCGGCAAGCCATGCCACCAGGACGCCGAGGCAGCCATCGCTGAAGCAGCGGCTACCAAACCACGAACCCCAACCGGCGAGGCCAATCATTGGAACGAACATCACGAGCGCGGTGGCGCGGGTGAACTGGGAGGCGTGCATGCCGTGGCGCATAGCTCTTCTGGTGGAAAATCATAATCCAGCCGCCGGCGCGCGGGTACAAGGCCGGCGCCAGTGCGGCCTGTGGGTGATGGACCCACGGCCCCATCGCGCTAGAATCCGTCCACCACCGCCTACGCGTGCCCGGCAAGGATGTCCGCATGCAGTATCAGGTTTCTGAGGTCCCTGGCCGCAATGCCACGCGCCCGCTGGCGGCGGCATGAAGAACTCGCGCCATTTTTCCATCAGTGCATTGAAGTTGCCCAGAAGCCGCGGCAGTGAAGTCGTGCGTGCGGCTGGCCGCGCACGCGGTGGCCATGATCGTCGCGTTGACCGGCGCCACCGTTTCCTCTGTGCTTCCCTTTTCCAGGATCTTCATGCGACAGCGCATTGCACGGAAACGCGTCCTGGCCACAACGGTCGTTCTATCGATGGTTGCGGTCGTAGCGCTGCTGGCCAGCGTGCGCCCGCAGTGGCGGCGGGAAGTCGGCCCGCCGCCGATCAATCTGGGAACGGCACGGATGCAGGCCGAAGTGATGGCAGAGCTCATCGACCTGCGACCGACACCGCCAGGAAAGCCGCCGGTTCCACCGACTCCAATGAAGGGAGTCTCCTCCCCGATGCTGGCCGGTAACAGTGGGTTCGTGACCGCAGCGGTGCGGTTGGAAGACGTCGCGCCAGCACCCTTCGAGCCGCCCAGCTGGGAGCCCGACATTCCATTCGCTGTGATGGAATGGACTGCGCCTTCCTGCGGTGAAGGATATCCCGCCCCGGTCTGCCAGGTTCGTCACAGCGTGGTCGAGTGGCGCGATGATGACAGTGCGGCGTCCTTTCAACTGCAGCGGCATCTGGAGTCGATGCTGCAGGTTGCGAACCGCCGGGCTTCACGGGTACCCGATCTCGCGTTCGAGCTTGCACACGTGCGGGCGCAACGGATGACGTGGGACGAGCTTCAGCAACGGCGCGCGCGCGGTATCGAGGGATGCACGGGTGGCCCGGGCAATCCGGATCTGGGCGTTGTCTATCTGCAGCGTCCTGTGTTCAGCCTGGACGGGAACTGGGCAATGGCATCGGTCGCCTCGGATCTGTGCAGTGGAGGAACGGCGATGCGTGTCCTCTACCTTCTGCATCGCAGGAAGGGCGGCTGGGAGCGT
Organism: Stenotrophomonas sp. Sm2128; assembly: GCF_030985535.1. Classification (NCBI taxonomy): domain Bacteria; kingdom Pseudomonadati; phylum Pseudomonadota; class Gammaproteobacteria; order Lysobacterales; family Lysobacteraceae; genus Stenotrophomonas; species Stenotrophomonas sp. Sm2128. Next base: position 5,352 of record NZ_JAPTFQ010000009.1, on the reverse strand, counting down.
ATTCGAGTGGAGCCTGTCCGCCATATGGGCGTTGGACACGGCCTGTGGCCCGCGTTGGCGGAGTCGTGATGACAGATACCTCGTTCAAGCCAGACCGTGACTGCCGACAACGGATCACCTGGCGACGCATTGCGTCGCTGGCGGCGGCGCTGTCGGCCTTGGCGCTCATGGCCGGGATCTGCAGCCTGCGCCCGAGGTGGCAGCAGGAGATCGGTCGGCTACCGATCAACCTGGGAACAGCGCAGATGCAGGCGGAGGCGATGGCGCTGGCGATCCGGCAGAGCCCCCCATTCCCCCCTCCACCCCCACCAGTGCCGCAGCCAACGCCAGTTCTGCCATCGTCGCTGAGCGAGGTGCCCAGCGCACCGCAGACACCGTCCACGCGCGTTGATCAATGGCGCTCGCAGGAACAGCCGCAGTTGACCGACCCGGTGGGGGAGGACATCTACGTGATGGAGCAGACCTTGCCCTATTGCTGGCCGGGCAGCAGTGCCTCCATCTGCCAGGAGGTGGACGATCTGGTCCTGCCGCTGGACGATTGGTGGTCGCCGGACATCCATGCGCTGCGGTTGCAGCTGCAGCCGGACCTGGTTCCCGCCAATCGCCGGTCCACGCCAGTGCCTGCGGCCGCATTGGCCGGTGCGCAGCGGATGGACGGCGCGGGGCTTCGAGCGCTGTGGGAGCAGGGGTGCGGGGCAACGGTGCATGGGCCGACTCGGACATACGACCACGTCGCCTATCTGACCCGGCCTGTTTTCAGCGTCGATGGGCAGTGGGCTATGATTGCGGTCGCCTGGGATTCGTGTCCCGACGATTTCGTCTACCGGGAGCTTGTCGTGCTGCATCGGGAACAAGGACGCTGGATGGCCGAACCCGGAACGGGGTCTGGGCGGCGTATGGGACGGCCGCATACTGCGGCCCTGGACGTACAACCACTGACGAGGAAGAGCGCATGGATGTCGCTGCACGCAGGAACAGGACGTTGTTTCGTTGGATCATGGTGACGCTGCTGGCGGTACTGATGCCGTTTGCAGCGCTGGCGCAGCCCGGAGCCCGGCAGGCCGATGGCGCCGAAGCCGCCACTGCCGCGGAAGAGGCGCGATGCCGCGCCTGCAGCTATGAGCGTATCGGGCACAAGGTCGATATCGGGCTGGTTGCACTGGTGTCGCTGCTGGTGGTGGGCCTGCTGGTAGCGGCGTCCCGCGAGTGGGGCACCACCTCGCAGCGCTGGACCTGCCGCACGCTGGCTCTGTTGCTGATGGGTGTCGGTGTGGCATTGCTGTGGTGGGCTGGCAGCGTCGTCTACCTGGGCTACAACCCGTGGCAGGAAATGGCCGCCCCTGTCGATGGTTCGCTTACCTCGACACTGCTCAACACCTCACCGAAGTGGCTGGCGGCGCTGGCGTTGATTGGTTTCGCACCTTCCATCTGGAAGCGCAGCGAGCGCCTGCCGGCCTGGCGTATCGGCTGATCCTGGAACGACGGCGCCGGATCACACCCGGCGCCGCCTGCGGTCATCAGTCAAACCGCAAACGCACACCAGCGTAGATGCCACGGCCTTCGCCTGGCGTCGAGCGGGCAATATCCCTGCCTGCGTCGTCGTAGCCCGGCGTGACCGTGGCGGCGTAGTGGCGGTTGCCGAGGTTGCGCATCTCCGCCCAGGCCTGCCAGCGGCCACCGGGTGCGTCGTAGCCGATGCGGCTGCCGAAGATTACATGGCTGTCAGCCCAGTAGCTGTTGGCGTAGTCGACGGCGATGCGCGAGGCGTATTCGGTATTGAGCGCGGCGTACAGGCCGGATGCATGATCGAAGCGCAGCTCGGCCTGGTAGGCGTGGCGCGGCAGGCCGGGCAGGCGGTTGCTGCCGAAACGCGCGTCGTGGCGATAGCGGAAATCGCTGAAGGTATACGCCTGGCGCAGCGACAGGCGGCCCGGTGCAGCCTGCCACAGCGTGCTGTCCAATCCGGCCTCGATGCCGCGGTGAACGGTGGGGCTGGCGTTGTTCTCGGCGATGAACAGGTTCGGCACCGGTTGCAGTTCGACGCTCAGCAGTTCGTGGTTCACGTGAGCGTAGTAGCCGGTCAGTTCCCAGCGGCCCAGCGCGGCGTCACCGCGCGCGCCCAGTTCCAGCGTGGTGGCGGTCTGGTTCTGCATCGGCACCGGCGCGCGCTGGCGGCCGCTGGACGGGCCATTGCCCGGCCCGAAGTACTGGTTCGAGCCCCAGATCATCGACCACGGATGTGGCGCCTCCACCGAGCGGCTGAGGTTGCCGAACCACTGGGTCTGGGCGCTGTGCTGCCAAGTGAAGCCCAGTCGCGGCGCATAGTCCCAGTCGTGGTCGCGCAGGCGGCCACCGCTGCTTGGCCAGGTCACCTGCACATCGCGGCGGGTGTTGATCAGCGCCAGCCCGGTCTGCATGCGCAGACGGTCGTTCAACGCCAGGGTGTTGCTGACGTGCAGCGTGCTGTCGGTGCCGTGGTGCCGGAAGTCACGCGTGCGCGTACCGGCGGCATAGCCGTTGCTGGCAAAGCGCAGCGACTCGCGCACATCGGCGTCCAGATCGTGGGTGACGCGCAGGCCGACCGTGGTCTCGCTGTCCAGGCCGAACAGCCGATGGCGGCGGCGGTAGTCCAGCGTGGCGTTGAGGTTGGCGTAGTCCAGCTGCTGCCGGTACAGGCTCTCGTTCAAGTCCATCGGGTACTTGTGATAGACCAGCCCGGCCTGCAACGAGGAGTCCTCATCGATCTGCAGCGTGGTGACGTTGCCCACCCAGGTGCTGCCCGGCTGCGGGCGACGTGCATCGATGGCCAGGTTGGCCGCATTCGCGGCACGCGGATCGTTGCGGATCTGATCGCGGGTCAGGCGGCCGGGCGTTTCATGATTGGTTTCGCGATAGCGCACAAAGAAGCGCGTCTGCAGGTCGGGCGTGATCTGCCATCCCACATTCGCCATCGCACCCTTGCCGTCGCCGCGCGCATGACGCTGGTAACCGTCGAATTCGGTATCGGTGTAGGCCAGGAAGTAGTCGACATCACCACTGACGTCGCCCCAGCTGATGCCGCGCTTCTGGTAGCCACGGCTGCCGGCTTCGTAGTGCAGCTGCACGCCCGCCGAATCACGACCGCTGCGGCTGACGTAGTCGATGGCACCACCCAGCGCCAACGCACCGCGCTCGAAGCCGTTGGCGCCGCGCAGGACTTCCACGCGCGACAGCCACAGCGGTTCCAGCAGCTCGTAGGGCGTGCCCCCCGGGCCGGTCAGTGGCAGGCCGTCGATCGACACCGCAATACCCGAGGCGTGCGCGCCCGGGCCCCGGTTGATGCCCGAGCCACGGATCGAGATCTTGGTGCCCTCATTACCCGGCGACTGCGCGCTGATACCCGGCTGGTAGGCCAGCACATCGGCGCTGGTGGACAGTCGGCTGTCGGCCTTGGCCACGTCGATCAGGTTGCTGGCGCCGGGCACGCGCTTCAGCGCCTCGCGCGCCTGCGCGCTGGCATCGGCGGCAGCGGTGACCTGCACGGCATCCAGCGTGGTGGCCTGTGGGGCCGCAGCGGCGGTGGAAGAGAGGCCGAGGGAAACGGCCAGGAACAGCAGCGAGGGGGTGGGGCGGTACGACGAGAGCGACATGCGGGAATGCTGTAAACCACCAAAGTGGCGCGCAAGTTAATAGGTCGGCGGCGTCACGTCACCCGTCGCTCACGTATGGCCGCCCGCAACATCCATGTAGAGCCGAGTCCATGCTCGGCTATCGCGCGCAGCGCGGGTCTCCTGAGATCGCAACGAAGAGCAGCCGAGCATGGGCTCGGCTCTGCAGCAGGGTTTAGGGCGAGGGCTTCGCCAGCGCCTTGGCCTTCGCGTACAGCGCCTTGGCAATCTCTGCATCGCCCAATGCCGCATGGCACTCGGCCAGGCTGTCCCACGCGTTGGCCGAATCCGGATACAACTCGGCGTTGAGCGCGAACACTTTCAGTGCCTTGCTGGCACCCAGACTCTCGCGGATGGCATAGCCATCGGCATTGATCGCACGTTCCAGTTCATCGGTGGGAACGCCATTGCTGTCGCGCAGCCAGCTACGCATTCGCGGTTTCGCATCGGTGCTGTCATCCAGCGCATAGCCGATCAGCCGCTCGGACAGCACAGCGTGCGGAAACTCCCCGGGCGCAACCACCGCCATCGTGCTCTCCACCAGCGTGCTGGACCAGACATTGCGGGCGCTGCCGTTGGTCAGGTACACGAACATCCAGTAGCCACTGGCCAGCGTGCCCTTGTAGGCCAGCCGGGCACGTACGCGGGTGCCGCCGTCATGGCCGACCTGGGTGTAGTCGTCGCTTCGGGTGGTGTCCCAACCGGTGGAGAAGAAATTGCTGCCGCCACCGCTCAGTTTCTGCGGCTGCCAGAGCTTTTCCAGGGTCGCCGTGCGCACCAGCTTTCCGCTCGCCAGCGCCTGCAGGAAACGGTTCATGTCGCCCACGGTGGTCTGCAGATCGGCATGGCCCCAGCCGTAGTCCGGCCAGGCATCTTCATTGGCCGGCTGCAGCTGGCCGTCCTTGCCGGTGTAAGGCACCGCCGCGCGCTTGGCTGGCACGCTGGCAACGCCCCACGAGGTGCTGGTCATCTTCAGCGGTTGCAGGATGCGTTCGCGAGCGATGGCCGGGTAGGGCTTGCGGTAGTGCGCTTGCAGCAACGCCGTCAGCACCAGGTAGTTGGCCTGGGTGTACTGCACGCGGCTGCCGGTGGCGAACTGCATCGGTGTCGCGCCGGCTACCTTCAGTGCAGCGCCAAGGTCAGGGGCTACACCGGGGTAGCCCTTGCTGACCCAACGGTTGTCGACACGATCGTAGTACTCGCCGATACCCGAGCTGTGGTTGAGGAAATCGCGCACGTGGATTGCCTGCCATGCTGCAGGCAGGTCCGGCACATAGCGGCTGGCCGGTGCATCCAGATCCACCTTGCCCTGGTCGACCAACTGCATCACCAGCGTGCTGGTCAGCAGCTTGGCCATCGACTGCGCGGCGAAGATGGTCTCGACGGTGGCGGGCGCATGGGTAGCGGGATCACGTTCACCGCTGGCGCCCTGGTACAGCACCTGACCGTTGTGGGCGACCAGTACCGCCTGGCCGGCGATGCCGTAGCGTTCGCGGTTGGTCTGCAGTTGGGTGCTGAGCTGCTTGGAAAGATCGCCGGCAGTTTCAAGCGCCGAAACGGGTGGGATCGCAAACAGCGTGCAGAGCAATGCAACGGCCAGGGTGCGGTACATCGCGGTGATCCATCAGCGGTGATGGCGCATGTTGGTCACGTCGGAAGAGCGGGTCAAGGGCACCGATTCCCGCATCAGGGAGAGCCGGGGGGG
>NZ_JAPTFQ010000099.1:0-15556 GCF_030985535.1 Stenotrophomonas sp. Sm2128 | reverse complement strand
CCCCCCCCCCCCCCCCCCCACTACCCTTCGTCAACGATTGGGGTCAGAGCCCTTTGCGATGCCAAGGGACCCGACCCCGTTTCGCTTTCAGCGCTTGACCTTGCCCAGCGACACCACCAGCGCCCACAACGCCAGCAGCACGAACCACACGCCCGACCACATCGGCATGGTCAGGCCCAGGAAGGTCCAGTCGATGTTGCCGCAGTTGCCGGTACCGGTCAGTACCGTGCGGAATACTTCCAGCGGCCCCATGGTCTCGCTCAGGAACGCCAGCGGCGGGCCACAGGTGGAGCCCATTTCCGGCGGCAGCATCTGCACGTAGACGTGGCGCGCGGCAATGCCGGCACCCACTGCGGCGGCAATGAACGCCAGCACGCCATAGGTCGCGCGTCCCGGGCGATTGGAGGGCCCGTGCAGCGCACCGATCAGGAACAGCAGGCCGAGCGCGGCAAAGGCCAGGCGCTGGAAGATGCACAGCGGACACGGCTCCAGGCCCATCTTCAACTGCAGGAAGATCGCGTAGCCAAGCAGGCCCGCGCAGATCAGGAAGCCCAGCAAGAACTGGGCGCGGAAGGGCCAGCGCAGTGGATTCATCGTCAACGCTCAAATGGATCAGGCGCCAAGCGTAACCGAGAGTGCGTGCCATTCGAACCGCCACAGGTGACGCCTGTCGGAACGGTGCGGGTCAGATCCCAGTGCGAATGCAAAGGGCTCTGGCCTGCGGTGCTGCCTGCCCGGGGTCAGGGCCCTTTCCTGCGGAAAGGCATCCGAGCCCTGGAAACGCAAAAGCCCGGCAAAGGCCGGGCTTTCGCTGTGTCGCGTTGGAGCGGTCCGATTACTCGGCCACTTCCTCGGCCACGACCGGACGGTCAACCAGCTCGACGTAGGCCATCGGCGCGTTGTCGCCGGCGCGGAAGCCGCACTTCAGCAGGCGCAGGTAGCCGCCCGGACGGCTCGCGTAGCGCGGGCCCAGGATGGTGAACAGGTTGCCCACGGCTTCGTTGTCGCGCAGGCGGGCGAAGGCCAGACGGCGGTTGGCGACGGAGTCGACCTTGGCCAGGGTGATCAGCGGCTCGGCAACGCGGCGCAGTTCCTTGGCCTTCGGCAGGGTGGTCTTGATCAGCTCGTGCTTGAACAGCGAGGCGGCCATGTTCTTGAACATCGCTTCGCGGTGGGCGCTGGTGCGGCTGAACTTACGGCCAGACTTCTGGTGACGCATGGTGATATTCCTTGGTTAATGATGTGGCTGTGTGGATCGTTGTCGCCATCCTGGCGTTGCTGCGCGGACTGCGGATGGTCCTGGCCGCCCGTCCTGGACGACCTGCCGCGCGAACCTGTGGTTCGTCATGGCATGGTGTGTTGCGTTGAAGGCCCCACCGCGAACGGTGGAGCCTTCAGGCATTACCGATCTCAGCCCAGCATGCCGTGGCTGGCGACACCGGCCGGCGGCCAGTTCTCCAGCTTCATGCCGAGCGACAGGCCGCGCTGAGCCAGCACTTCCTTGATCTCGGTGAGCGACTTCTTGCCCAGGTTCGGGGTCTTCAGCAGCTCCACTTCGGTCTTCTGGATCAGATCGCCGATGTAGTAGATGCTTTCAGCCTTCAGGCAGTTGGCCGAACGCACGGTCAGCTCCAGATCGTCGATCGGGCGCAGCAGCACCGGATCCACGCCGTTGTTTGCCGGCTTGGCCGCACCGCGGTCGCGGTGGGTGAAGTCACCGAACACCGACAGCTGGTCGCTGAGGATGTCGGCGGCGGTGCGCACGGCTTCCTCGGCGTCGATGGTGCCGTTGGTCTCGATATCGATGACCAGCTTGTCCAGGTCGGTACGCTGTTCGACGCGGGCCGCTTCCACGGCATAGGCGACGCGGCGGACCGGCGAGAACGAGGCATCCAGGACCAGGCGGCCGATGGCACGGGTTTCTTCGTCCGGACGACGACGCGCGGCAGCCGGCTGGTAGCCGAAACCACGTTCGATCTTCAGACGCATGTTGATTGCCGTGTCCTTGGTCAGGTGGCAGATCACATGGTCGCCGTTCAGGATCTCCACATTGTGGTCGACCTTGATGTCGGCAGCGGTGACAACGCCCGGGCCCTGCTTGGACAGGGACAGGGTGGCGCTGTCGCCGGAGTGCATACGGATGGCCACGTCCTTGAGGTTCAGCAGGACTTCGAGCACGTCCTCCTGCAGACCTTCGACCGTGGTGTACTCATGCAACACGCCGTCGATTTCGACTTCCGTGATGGCGAAGCCCGGGATGGACGACAGCAGCACGCGACGCAGGGCATTACCCAGCGTATGCCCGTAACCCCGCTCCAAAGGTTCGATAACGACCTTTGCACGGGTGTCGGTAAGGCGTTCGATCTGCGGACCGCGAGGACGCAGAACCTGGTTGGCGGTAACCGTCATGTTGCGGGTTCTCCTAGTGAACCCCCGGCCGTCGCCGGGGGCTCTCCAATGTGAATTACTTCGAATACAGCTCGACGATCAGCGCTTCGTTGATGTCCGCAGGCAGATCCGAACGATCCGGAACAGCCTTGAAGATGCCGGTGAACTTGCCGGAATCCACTTCAACCCACGACGGGCTCAGGTCATGCTGGGCGGCGACGGTCAGGGCTTCCTGGACGCGCAGCTGCTTGGCAGCCTTTTCAGACAGAGCGATGGCGTCGCCAGCCTTGACCTGGTACGAAGCCAGGTTGACCGACTTGCCATTCACGGTGACGCCGCGGTGCGACACCAGCTGACGGGCAGCCGGACGGGTCACGGCGAAGCCCATGCGGTAGACGACGTTGTCCAAGCGGGTTTCCAGCAGCTGCAGCAGGTTCTCGCCGGTGTTGCCCTTCTTGGTCGAGGCCTTCTTGTAGTAGTTGCGGAACTGACGCTCCAGCAGGCCGTAGATACGCTTGACCTTCTGCTTTTCACGCAGCTGGGTGGCGTAGTCGGACAGCTTGCCCTTGCGGGCAGTGGCGCCGTGCTGGCCGGGCTTCTGCTCCAGCTTGCACTTCGAGTCCAGCGCACGCGCCGGGCTCTTCAGGGACAGGTCGGCGCCTTCGCGACGGGCGAGCTTACAGGTAGGACCGATATAACGAGCCATTTCTTATCGCTCCCTTTAGACGCGACGCTTCTTCGGCGGACGGCACCCGTTGTGCGGGATAGGCGTCACGTCGATGATGTTGGTGATCTTGTAGCCGACGTTGTTCAACGAACGCACGGCCGACTCACGGCCCGGACCCGGGCCCTTGATGCGGACTTCCAGCGACTTCACGCCGTAGTCCAGCGCAGCACGACCGGCCTTTTCAGCGGCCACCTGGGCAGCGAACGGGGTCGACTTGCGCGAACCGCGGAAGCCAGCGCCACCGGAGGTCGCCCACGACAGAGCGTTGCCCTGACGGTCGGTGATGGTGACGATGGTGTTGTTGAACGAAGCGTGGACGTGGGCAACGCCGTCGGTGACGACGCGCTTGATCTTCTTCTTGGTCTTAGCAGCGGGCTTAGCCATTTCTCAGTCCCTTACTTCTTGATCGCCTTGCGCGGACCCTTGCGGGTGCGGGCGTTGGTACGGGTGCGCTGGCCACGCAGCGGGAGGCCACGACGGTGACGCAGGCCGCGGTAGCAGCCCAGGTCCATCAGGCGCTTGATCGCGATGCCGATCTCACGGCGCAGATCGCCTTCCACGATGTACTTGCCGACTTCGGCGCGCAGGCGCTCGATTTCCGGCTCCGACAGATCGCGGATCTTGGTGGTCGAAGCAACGCCTGCGACTTCGCAGACCTTCTTCGAACGGGTACGGCCGATGCCGTAAATGCTTTGCAACCCGACCCAGACATGCTTCTGGGCTGGCAGGTTGACGCCTGCAATACGCGCCATGACGCGGTTCTCCAGCTGAGTGATGGCCGACAGCGCGCCTCGGGCACGCCAATCCGGCAGGATGGATCAAAAAAGTGAACTAGCGATACTAACAAGGTTCCGGTTTACATGGAAGCCCGTGAAACCATTGGTTTCATGAACCCGGCCTGGGGAGTGTGCCCAGGCTCCGGCGCCGGATGGGGTTGGACCTGGGGTTTCCCCCGGGGCCGCCCGCGCTACTCCAGCGCGGGACCACCTCATCACACCCCCACCCGGAACCGCTGCGGGGGCCGCCCTTCGTTTGTGTGGCCGGAGTCCGCGAAGCGGAGGGACCATCACGTCAGGAAGACGAAAGTATAACAGGCCAATCAGCCGCGGGCAAAACCGCCGCGGTTGCCGCCCTTCAGGTTGGCCTTCTTCAGCAGGCTCTCGTACTGGTGGGACATCAGGTGCGCCTGCACCTGGGCGATGAAGTCCATCACCACCACCACCACGATCAGCAGCGAAGTACCACCGAAGTAGAACGAGGCGTTCAGCTGCGTGCGCATCAGTTCCGGCAGCAGGCAGACGATCACCAGGTAGGCCGAGCCGGCTGCGGTCAGGCGGGTCAGCACGCCGTCGATGTAATCGGCGGTGGCCTTGCCCGGACGGATGCCCGGAATCAGCGCGCCCGACTTCTTCAGGTTGTCGGCGGTTTCCTGCGAGTTGAACACCAGCGCGGTATAGAAGAACGCGAAACCGGTGATCAGCGCAGCGAACACGATCATGTGCAGCGGCTCGCCCGGGCCGAGAGCATTGGCCACCTTCTGCAGGACCTGGCCGAAGCTGCTCTGGTTGGCAGCCTGGCCGGACCACATGGCCAGGGTGGCCGGGAACGCCAGCAGGCTCGAGGCGAAGATCGCCGGGATGACGCCGGCCATGTTGAGCTTCAGCGGCAGGAACGAGGTCTGGTTCATGTACGCGTTGCGACCGCCCTGGCGGCGCGCGTAGTTGACCGTGATCCGGCGCTGGCCACGCTCGACGAACACCACGAAGAAGGTGAAGGCGAGCACGACGATGGCGATCAGCAGCAGCTGGATGAACTGGATGTTGCCGTCGCGGTAGGCGTCGAAGGTGTGGATGATCGCACCCGGCAGGCCTGCGACGATACCGGCGAAGATGATCAGCGACACGCCGTTGCCGATGCCGCGCTCGGTGACCTGCTCACCGACCCACATCAGGAACATGGTGCCGGCGGTCAGCGCGACCACGGCGGTGAGCACGAAGCCCATGCCCGGCGCGTACACGACCGGAGCGCCCGACGGCGAGACCTGGCCCTGCAGGGCCAGCGCGATCGAGCCGCCCTGCACCACTGCCAGCAGCACGGCGCCGATGCGCGAATACTGGGTGATCTTGCGGCGGCCGGACTCACCTTCCTTCTGCATCGCCTTCAGGGCGGGGAAGATGTGCACGGCCAGCTGCATCACGATCGATGCCGAGATGTACGGCATCACGTTCAGCGCGAAGATGCTGAAACGGTGCAGGGCGCCGCCCGAGAACATGTTGAACATGTCCACGATGCCGCCGCCCTGCTGTTGCATCATGGCAAGCATGGCATCGGGATTGACGCCCGGCACCGGCACGTAGCAGCCGATGCGATAGACGATCAAAGCCCCGACGACGAACAGCAAACGTTGGCGAAGTTCAGTGAACTTGCCCATTCCGCCCGCGAGGTTACCGATGCCAGCTTGCGCCATGATTTTCTTACTCCGTTACGCTGCCGCCGGCAGCTTCGATCGCGGCCTTGGCACCCGCCGTGGCAGCAATACCCTTCAGGGTGAACGCCTTGGTCACTTCGCCCTTGACGACGACCTTGGCCTTCTTGGCAGTGCTCGGGACCAGCTTGGCAGCACGCAGGGCGGCGAAGTCGATCTCACCGGCCGGCAGCTTGTCCAGCGCGTACAGCAGCACTTCAGCGGTGTCCTTGGCGATCGGCGAACGGAAGCCGATCTTCGGCAGACGACGCTGCATGGGGGTCTGGCCGCCTTCGAAGCCAGCCTTGATCTTGCCGCCACCCTTGCGGGCGAACGAACCCTTGTGGCCGCGGCCGGCAGTCTTGCCCAGGCCCGAGCCGATACCGCGACCGACGCGGGTACGCTCGGTGCGGGCGCCCGGTGCCGGGCTCAGTTCATTGAGACGCAGAGTCATGGTCGATTACTCCTCAACCTGGACGAGGTACTGAACCTTGTTGATCAGGCCGCGCACCTGCGGGCTGTCCTTCAGTTCACGCACATCGTTGAGCTTGTTCAGGCCCAGGGCACGCACCGACAGGCGGTGACGCGACTGGGTGCCACGCAGGCCACGCACCAGGCGGACCTTGACAGTCTTGTTGGACTCATTAGCCATGGTTGAGTTCCTCCACCTTCTTGCCGCGCTTGGCCGCGATGCGGGCCGGCGACTGCGCAGCAGACAGGCCCTTCACGGTGGCACGCACCAGGTTGATCGGGTTGCGCGAACCGGTGGCCTTGGCCAGCACGTTCTTCACGCCAACCGCTTCCAGCACGGCGCGCATGGCACCGCCGGCGATGACGCCGGTACCTTCCGAAGCCGGCTGCATGAACACGCGGGCTGCGCCGTGACCATCCTTGATGGTGTGCCACAGGGTGCCGTTGTTCAGGTCAACGCTGACCAGGTTCTTGCGGGCCTGTTCCATCGACTTCTGGATGGCGACCGGCACTTCGCGGGCCTTGCCATAACCGAAACCGACCTTGCCTTCGCCGTCGCCGACAACGGTCAGGGCGGTGAAGGTGAACTGGCGGCCACCCTTGACGGTCTTGCTGACGCGGTTGACCGCGACCAGCTTTTCGATCATGCCGTCGTCGATCTTCTCTTCGCGGTTACGGTCGCGATCGCGACCCCGCTGCTGACGCTCTTCTGCCATGTTGATTCCTTGGTTGTTTGGGTATGTACGGCTCGAAGCCGCTTATGGTTGTGGCGTGACGCGGCGTTCCGGTGGGCCGCTGCAGAAGAGCGGCGCCGTCCAGCCTCACTCAGGCTGGCGAGCAGGCAGGCAGGAGGCCAATGGCCCCCTGCCCTTGTCCCTTAGAACTGCAGACCGGCTTCGCGGGCCGCTTCTGCCAGGGCCTTGATGCGGCCGTGGTAGCGGTAGCCCGAACGATCGAAGGCAACCTTCTCGACGCCGGCGGCCTTGGCGCGCTCGGCGACGATGCGGCCAACCTTGGCGGCGGCATCGGCGTTCTTGCCGTTCTTCAGGCCTTCCATGACGTCGGTCTGGGTGGTGTTGGCGGCAGCCAGCACCTTGGAACCGTCGGCGGTGAAGACCTGGGCGTACAGGTGCTGGCCGGTGCGCAGCACCGACAGGCGGGCGACGCCGAGCTCACGGATGTGGGCGCGGGTCGACTTGGCGCGACGCAGGCGGGCGATGTTCTTGTTCATTTTGATTATTCCTTGAAAGCTGAAGGAAGAGCTTTTCCCTGAGAAGTCCGCACAGGGATGTGCGGGCTCTTGCGAGGGACTCGCGCTTATGCCTTCTTGGCTTCCTTACGGATGATGACTTCGTCGGAGTACTTCACGCCCTTGCCCTTGTACGGCTCCGGCTTGCGGAACGCACGGATCTTGGCGGCAACTTCACCGACGACCTGCTTGTCAGCGCCCTGGACCAGGATCTCGGTCTGGGTCGGGGTCGACAGGGTGATGCCTTCCGGCGCCACGAACACGACCGGGTGCGAGAAGCCCAGCGACAGGCTCAGGTCCTTGCCCTGCATGGCAGCGCGGTAACCCACGCCGACCAGCTCCAGCTTGCGCTCGAAGCCTTCGGACACGCCCTTGACCATGTTGGACAGGATCGCACGCACGGTACCGGTCAGTGCGACCAGGTCGGCGTTCTCGGTGCTCAGGGTGGCAACGCCGTTGTCGACGTTGATGGCAATACCGGCCGGCTTGGCCAGCGACAGGGTGCCCTTCGGGCCCTTGGCGGTGACGCTGTCCGACTGGACGTTCAGTTCAACCTTACCCAGGTCGATCGGCTTCTTGGCTACGCGGGACATAGTTCTACTCCTTTCGCCTTAGGCCACGAAGCACAGGACTTCGCCGCCGACGCCCAGCTGGCGCGCCTGCGCATCAGTCATGATGCCCTTGGAGGTGGAAATGATGGAGATACCCAGGCCGTTCATGACCTTCGGCAGCTCGCTCTTGCCGCGGTACTGGCGCAGGCCCGAACGCGAGAAGCGCTTCAGGGTCGCGATGACCGGCTTGCCTTCGAAATACTTCAGCACGATTTCCAGCTCGGACTTGTTGTTTTCCAGCTGGGTCACGCGCAGGTCGGTGATGTAACCCTCGTCCTTCAGGACCTGGGCAATCGCAACCTTGATCTTGGACGACGGGGCTTTCACCGTCTGCTTGCCAACCGCGGCCGCATTCTTGATGCGGACCAGCAGGTCGGCGATGGGATCAGTCATGCTCATATGAGTACCTTTGAGTGCACCGATATCCGCTTTCGCGAAAATCTGTTGTCTCCTGGAAACGGGCCAGGTCCCTTGTTGCAGCGGGCCGGAAGCCCACTCCTACAACCCCGTCTGCACAGGGCAAGACGCGGGAGTATACGCCAAAAGAGCCCGGCTTGCGCCGGGCTCTTCGGTTTTTTTGCATCGGGAAAGCTGAATGCCTCCCCTGCCCGGTTCAGGAACCCCCGAAGGGGCTCCTGATCGCAGGGCCGGCTGGGATTACCAGCTGGCCTTGCGCAGACCCGGGACGTCGCCACGCATGGTGGCTTCACGCAGCTTGTTACGGCCCAGGCCGAACTTGCTGTAGACGCCACGCGGACGACCCGACAGCTCGCAACGGTTGCGCTGGCGGCTCGGCGACGAATCGCGCGGCAGCTTGGCCAGCTTGGTTGCGGCGTCGATCTTCTCTTCGTAGGTCGCGTCCACGGAGGACACGATCTTCTTCAGAGCTGCACGCTTTTCAGCGTACTTCTTTGCCAGCTTTTCCCGCTTGATGTCGCGGTTGACCATGGAGGTCTTTGCCATTTCGGTTTCCTCGACAGATCAGTTACGGAACGGGAACTTGAACGCTGCCAGCAGCGCCTTCGCTTCCGCGTCGGTCTTCGCAGTGGTGGTGATGGCGATATCCATACCGCGGATCGCGTCGACGGCGTCGAAGTCGATTTCCGGGAAGATGATCTGCTCCTTCACACCCATGTTGAAGTTGCCGCGGCCGTCGAAGGAACGACCGGAAACACCACGGAAGTCGCGCACGCGCGGCAGCGAGATGTTGATCAGGCGATCCAGGAACTCGTACATCTTGTGGCGACGCAGCGTGGTCTTGCAGCCGATCGGCCAACCATCGCGGATCTTGAACGACGCAACCGACACACGCGACTTGGTGACAACCGGCTTCTGGCCGGAAATCTTGGTCATGTCGCCGACGGCGTTTTCCAGGATCTTCTTGTTGGTGGCCGCTTCGCCGACACCCATGTTCAGGGTGACCTTGACCAGCTTCGGCACTTCCATCGGATTGGTGTAGCCGAACTGCTTCATCAGCGCCGGCACCACTTCGTCCTTGTAGAACTTTTCGAGACGGGAACTCATCTTCTCATTCCTCAGGCGTCGAGCGCCTCACCGCTGGAGCGGAACACACGCAGTTTGCGTCCATCCTCCAGCACCTTGAAGCCAACGCGTTCGCCCTTGCCCGAAGCCGGGTTCAGAACATTCACGTTGGAGATATGGATCGAAGCTTCGCGCTCGACCACGCCGCCGGCAACACCTGCCTGCGGGTTCGGCTTGGTGTGGCGCTTGACGATGTTCACGTTGGCGACGACCACACGGTCGCCGTCGACGCGGACGACTTCGCCCTGCTTGCCCTTGTCCTTGCCAGCGTTGACGACAACCTGGTCGCCCTTCTTGATACGGTTAGCCATGATTATCTCCTGTCGCTCACAGCACTTCGGGAGCGAGCGAGACGATCTTCATGAACTTCTCCGAACGAAGTTCACGGGTCACCGGCCCGAAGATACGGGTACCGATCGGCTCCTGCTTGCTGTTCAGCAGAACGGCAGCGTTGCCGTCGAAGCGGATCAGCGAGCCGTCGGCGCGACGCACACCCTTGCGGGTACGCACCACGACGGCGTCATACACTTCACCCTTCTTGACCTTGCCGCGCGGAATCGCATCCTTCACGGTGACCTTGATGATGTCGCCGATGCCGGCGTAACGGCGCTTGGAACCACCCAGCACCTTGAAGCACATCACCTGCTTGGCACCCGAATTGTCCGCGACGTCAAGGTAGCTCTGCATCTGGATCATGATTCAGCTCCTTATTCAGCCGCGCGCGTGATGACTTCCACCACGCGCCAGTTCTTGGTCTTGGACATCGGAGCAATCTCGGTCACGCGGACGACATCGCCTTCCTTGCAGGCGTTGTCGGCATCGTGGGCGTGCAGCTTCGTCGAGCGCTTGATGTACTTGCCGTACAGCGCGTGCTTGACCTGACGCTCAACCAGGACGGTAACCGTCTTGTCCATCTTGTTGCTGACGACACGGCCTTCGACCGTGCGCAGCGTCTTCTTTTCAGTATTGTCGCTCATAGCGGCCATCCTTACTTCGTGCTGCCGAGCAGGGTCTTGACGCGAGCAATCTCGCGACGGACCCGGCGAATGTCGTGGGTCTTCGGCAGCTGGCCGGTGACCTGCTGCATACGGACAGAGAACTGTTCCTTACGCAGGTCGATCAGGTGGGCCTTGAGTTCGTCAGCCGACTTTTCACGGAGAGTTTTGATATCCATCAGCGCACCGTACGGGTCACGAAAGTGGTGGTGACCGAGAGCTTGGCGGCGGCCAGGCGGAACGCCTCGCGAGCCACTTCCTCGGAAACACCCTCGATTTCATAGATCATGCGGCCGGGCTGGATCTGGGCCACCCAGTATTCCACGTTACCCTTACCAGAACCCATTCGGACTTCGATGGGCTTCTTGGTGATGGGCTTGTCGGGGAACACGCGGATCCACATCTTGCCGCCGCGCTTGACGTAGCGGCTGATCGAGCGGCGGGCCGCTTCGATCTGACGCGCGGTCAGCTGACCGTGTGCGGTTGCCTTCAGGCCGTATTCGCCGAAGCTGACAGCGTTGGCGCTCCAGCTCAGGCCATCGTTACGGCCCTTGTGTACCTTGCGGTACTTGGTTCGCTTGGGTTGCAACATTGTCGTTACCTCGCTTCACGGGCCGGGCGCTGACGGTCACCACGGTCGCCGCGATCGTGACGATCGTTGCGCGACGGGGTGTCGTCCTGCTTTTCCTGGCCAACCTGGGAGAAATCGAAGACCTCGCCCTTGTAGATCCAGACCTTGATGCCGATGATGCCGTAGGTCGTCTTGGCTTCAGCGAAGCCATAGTCGATGTCGGCACGCAGGGTGTGCAGCGGCACGCGGCCTTCGCGGTACCACTCCGAACGGGCGATTTCTGCACCGTTGAGGCGGCCACCCACGTTGACCTTGATGCCCAGGGCACCCAGGCGCATCGCGTTGCCGACCGAGCGCTTCATTGCGCGGCGGAACATGATGCGACGCTCCAGCTGCTGGGCGATCGACTCGGCAACGAGCTGCGCGTCCAGTTCCGGCTTGCGCACTTCGGTGACGTTGATGTGCGCCGGGACGCCCATCATCTCGCTCACTTCCTTGCGCAGCTTCTCGATGTCCTCACCGCGCTTGCCGATCACCACGCCCGGACGGGCGGTGTGGATCGTCACGCGAGCGGTCTTGGCCGGACGCTCGATCAGGATCTTGCTGATGCCGGCCTGAGCCAGCTTCTTGCGCAGCATTTCGCGCACTTTCAGGTCGGCTGCCAGGTAACCAGCGAACTCGGCCTTGTTGGCGTACCACTTGGAGTTCCAGTCCTTGGAAATGCCGAGGCGGATACCAATCGGATGAACTTTATGACCCATGGTCTTTTCCTTATCCGCTTACTTGGCGGCGCCCACAACCACAGTGATGTGGCTGGTGCGCTTGAGGATGCGGGTACCGCGGCCTTTCGCCCGCGCCATGAAACGCTTCAGGGTCGGACCTTCATCAACCATGATGGTCTGAACCTTCAGCTCGTCGACGTCGGCGCCCTGGTTGTTCTCGGCATTGGCAATAGCCGACTCCACCACCTTCTTGATCAGGTGGGCAGCCTTCTTGTCCGAGAACTTCAGCAGGTTGACCGCACGCTCGGCCGGCAGACCGCGCACCTGGTCAGCGACCAGACGAGCCTTCTGCGGGGAGATGCGCGCAGTGCGCAGGATGGCTTTCGCTTCCATTGTCATCTCTCCTTACTTGCCCGACTTCTTGTCACCACCGTGACCCTTGAAGGTCCGGGTGATGGCAAATTCGCCGAGCTTGTGGCCGACCATGTTCTCGTTGACGAGAACCGGGATGTGGTTCTTGCCGTTATGCACGGCAATGGTGACGCCTACCATGTCAGGCAGGATCATCGAACGGCGCGACCAGGTCTTGATCGGCTTCTTGCTGCCCGCAGCGGCCTCCACCTTCTTGACGAGGTGGTGATCGACGAACGGGCCCTTCTTGAGTGAACGTGCCATGGTCGATTAGCCCCTACGATCGCGGACGATGAACTGCTGAGTGCGCTTGTTATGGCGCGTCTTGTAACCCTTGGTCGGGACACCCCACGGGGTGACCGGATGCGGGTTACCCTGGCCGGCCTTCGCCTCACCACCACCGTGCGGGTGGTCAACCGGGTTCATGGCAGCACCACGAACGGTCGGGCGGACGCCGCGCCAACGCTTGGCACCGGCCTTGCCCAGCTTTTCCAGGCTGTGCTCGTCGTTGCCGACTTCGCCGATGGTGGCGCAGCACTCGACCGGAACCTTGCGCATTTCACCCGAGCGCAGGCGCAGGGTGGCGTAGATGCCTTCGCGAGCCACCAGCTGCACGGCCGCACCAGCGGCGCGAGCGATCTGAGCGCCCTTGCCCGGCTTCAGTTCGATGCAGTGGATGGTGGTGCCGACCGGGATGTTGCGCAGCGGCAGGGTGTTGCCAGCCTTGATCGGGGCATCCGAACCAGCGATCACCTGATCACCGGCCTTCAGGCCCTTCGGGGCGATGATGTAGCGACGCTCACCGTCGACGTAGCACAGCAGAGCGATGTGCGCGGTGCGGTTCGGATCGTATTCGATGCGTTCCACGCGCGCCGGGATGCCCAGCTTGTTGCGCTTGAAGTCGATGATGCGGTAGTGCTGCTTGGCACCACCACCGACGTGACGCACGGTGATGCGGCCATGGTGGTTACGACCACCCGAGCGGCTCTGCGACTCGACCAGCGCAGCGTGCGGAGCACCCTTGTGCAGATCGGGAGTGACCACGCGCACGGCCGAACGGCGGCCGGGGGAAGTGGGCTTGAATTTCATCAATGGCATGGGATGTACCTCAGGCCTTGGCCGTTACATCGATCGACTGGCCATCGGCCAGGCGAACGTACGCCTTGCGCCAATCGCCGCGGCGGCCAGCACGGTTACGGAAGGACTTGTTCTTGCCCTTGACGTTGACCACGTTGACGGCTTCGACCTTGACGTCGAACAGCTGCTCAACCGCGGCCTTTACATCGGCCTTGGTGGCTTCGTTCGAAACTTCGAAGACATACTGGTTGGAGAGTTCCTGCAGGCGCGCGGTCTTTTCGGAGACACGCGGGGCACGCAGCACGCTGAAGATTTTTTCGTTGCTGTTCATGCCAGCCACTCCTCGACCTTCTTGACCGCGTCAGCGGTGATGACGACCGTGTCGGCACCCACCAGCGAGACCGGATCCAGACCCTGGACGTCACGCACCTGCACGTACGGCAGATTGCGGGCGGACAGGTACAGGTGCTCGGACGCTTCTTCGGTGACGATCAGCGGGCGCTTGCCCACTTCCAGGCCGGCCAGCTTGGCGATCAGACCCTTCGTGTTGGTCACTTCGACATCGAAGGACTCCACGATGGTCAGACGGCCCTGACGGTTCAGCTCGGACAGGATCGCGCACATGGCGGCACGGTACTGCTTACGATTGACCTTCTGCTCGAAGCTGCGCGGCTTGGCCGCGAAGGTGACACCGCCGCCGACGAAGATCGGAGCCGTCAGTGCGCCATGACGCGCGCCGCCGCCCTTCTGCTTCTTCGACTTCTTGGTGGTACCAGCCACTTCGGAGCGAGTCTTCTGTGCCTTGGTGCCGGCGCGACCGGCGTTGCGGTAGGCAACGACGACCTGGTGGACCAGATCTTCGCTGAAATCGCGACCGAACACGGCGTCGGAGACCGAGACCTTGTTGTTGCTACCCGTGATAACGAGTTCCATCGTCATCTCTCCTTATGCCTTGCTCGCCGGACGGACGATCACGTCGCCACCCGCCGCGCCCGGAACGGCGCCGCGAACGGCGATCAGACCGCGCTCGACGTCGACCTTGACCACTTCCAGGTTCTGGGTGCTCTGCTGCACCGCGCCCATGTGGCCCGACATCTTCTTGCCCGGGAAAACGCGACCCGGGGTCTGGCGCTGACCCAGCGAACCCGGCGCGCGATGCGACAGCGAGTTACCGTGGGTTGCATCGCCCATACGGAAGTTGTGGCGCTTGATGGTGCCCTGGAAGCCCTTACCCTTGGTGACACCCTGGACGTCGACGATCTGGCCGACTTCGAAGATGTCCGCCTTGACTTCGCCGCCAACGGCGAAATCGCCGAGCTGCGCGTCTTCAACGCGGAATTCCCACAGGCCACGACCCGCTTCCACCTTCGCCTTGGCGAAGTGGCCGGCTTCCGGCTTGTTGACCAGGGCAGCGCGACGCGCGCCGACGGTCACCTGCACGGCGCTGTAGCCGTCGGTTTCGACGGTCTTGATCTGCGCGATGCGGTTCGGGGTTGCTTCGATCAGGGTCACCGGGATGGAGCGGCCATCTTCAGTGAACACGCGGCTCATGCCAGCCTTGCGGCCCACGAAGCCCAACGAATACTTCTTCGTCATGGTCGTAGTCCTCAGGTCAGCTTGATCTGAACGTCGACGCCGGCAGCCAGTTCGAGCTTCATCAGCGCGTCCACGGTCTTGTCATTCGGGTCAACGATATCGAGCACGCGCTTGTGCGTGCGGGTCTCGTACTGGTCACGCGCGTCCTTGTCGACGTGCGGGGAGACGAGAACGGTGTAACGCTCGATCTTGGTCGGCAGCGGGATCGGGCCACGCACTTGCGCGCCGGTCCGCTTTGCCGTTTCAACGATCTCGCTGGCCGAACGGTCGATCAGACGATGATCGAACGCTTTCAGCCGGATCCGGATCTTTTGGTCCGCCATGGCGGTAGGTTCCTTCGTTAAAAGAGCGACAGACAAAGCCTCTGGGTTGCTTTGCCCCATGAAATTCCTGAATACGGACGGCCCGCACTCCTGCAGGCCGCCAAGGTCAATCCATAGACCTCAAAAACGTAGGCAGACCAGTTTCCCGGCCTGCCCAGACGTAGAAGCATAATGGCACGCAAGGCAGCTGTCAACAGTCGCCTGTTGACGCCGCCTGAATGGCATTGACCCTTCCTGGTCCGGGGAACACAAGGCACATCCTGTGCCTGCTTTCCCATTTGATACGCCCCGATGCCCTACCCAGGCAACATCGGGGCGCAGATACTACCAGATTACTCGATGATCTTCGAGACCACGCCGGCGCCGACGGTACGGCCGCCTTCGCGGATGGCGAAGCGCAGGCCTTCGT
>NZ_JAPTFQ010000098.1:0-15611 GCF_030985535.1 Stenotrophomonas sp. Sm2128 | reverse complement strand
GGCCGGCAAGGCGCAATCCAGGTGCCGGCCAGCGGTCGGCACTACCCGGTACCAGTCAGCGCTTGGGCTGCAGCATGGTTCCGGTGCACTTGGGCGAGCCGCATCGGCACTCCCAGATCTTCTTCAGCTTGGCGGTGTGACGCTCGGCCAGGGTGATGCCGTAGTTGTAGGTCAGCTCTTCGCCGGCCTTGATGTCACGCAGCGCCTCGATGAACACCTTGTCGCCACGGCTGTCACCGTCCTCGTCTTCCTCGATCACCGCCTCGCAGTTCGGATCGCAGCTGTGGTTGATCCAGCGCGCATCGTTGCCCTTGTAGTTGGCATCGATCACCCAGTCATCGTTGAGGGTGAACAGGAAGGTATGGCCGCTTTCGACGTCGCCGCTGTCATCGGCATCAACGTCGCCGTGGCTGCGCAGCAGGCCCCTGTACTGGATCACGCGCTCGCCCTGCTTGATCGGGGCCACGGCGAACACGCCGTTGCCATGGATGGCGGACTTGCGGGCTTGGATCTTCTTCGGCATCGGCACGGGCTGTTTGCAGCGGATGGAACCGGGATTCTCGCCCATTCCGGGTGATTGCGAAAATCACCCCGTTGGCGCAGCATGGCGACCCGGCGGTGGCCCCGGTGCGTCGTCCCGGTCCGTCCCAGCGCCGGCTGAATGCCCGGGTTGGATGCCGGCGAATAAAAGCGTACAATTTCAGTCCGCTTTAAGAACCGCTCGCATTCCCATGTTGCGTGTCACCAAGCTCACCGATTACGCCACCGTGGTGCTGACCGTGCTTGCCGCCCGTCCGGGCGAGGTGCTCAGTGCCACTGAGCTGGCCGAATTCACCGGCCTGGAGCCGCCCACCGTCAGCAAGGTGCTCAAGCCGCTGGCCCAGGCCGGCCTGGTCGAAGGCCTGCGCGGTGTCCGTGGCGGCTACCGCCTGACCCGCCCGGCCATCGAGATCTCGCTGTTCGAAGTGGTCGAAGCGATGGAAGGGCCATTGGCCCTGACCGAATGCAGCCACGACCACCACCAGTGCGGCATGGCGCCCAAGTGCGGCGCGCGCAGCAGCTGGCGGCTGATCAACGACGTGGTCTCCGAGGCCCTGCGCGATGTCACCCTCGCCCAGATCCTGCCCCCTCTTCCCCTTGCCGATGACGAACAGCGCCGCACCATCGCTGTCGACGTCGTCTCCTGATCCACAGGCAGCCCCCCCATGGCCACCGAAACCATCGAAAACGTCGCCCACGACGACACCCCCAACCGCGAGATCCACGAACAGCTCGGCCGCAAGTATTCGGCCGGCTTCATCACCGAGATCGAATCGGACTCCCTGCCGCCGGGCCTGGACGAGGACACCATCCGTGCCCTGTCGGCCAAGAAGGACGAGCCGGAGTGGATGACGCAGTGGCGCCTGGACGCCTACCGCCACTTCCTGACCATGCCGATGCCGGACTGGGCCAAGCTGGAGATCGCGCCGATCGACCTGCAGGCGCTCAGCTACTACTCCGCGCCCAAGGGCCCGAAGTACGCCTCGCTGGATGACGTGCCAAAGGAACTGCTCGACACCTACGACAAGCTGGGCGTGCCGCTGCACGAGCGTGCCAAGCTGGCAGGCGTGGCGGTGGACGCGGTGTTCGACTCGGTGTCCGTCGGTACCACGTTCCGCAAGGAACTGGCCGAGAAGGGCATCATCTTCTGCTCGATGTCCGAGGCCATCAAGGAACATCCGGAACTGGTCCGCCAGTACCTGGGCACCGTGGTGCCGGTAGGCGACAACTACTTCGCCGCGCTCAATTCGGCGGTGTTCTCCGATGGCAGCTTCGTGTTCATTCCCAAGGGCGTGCGTTGCCCGATGGAACTGAGCACCTACTTCCGCATCAATGCCGGCCACACCGGCCAGTTCGAGCGCACCCTGATCGTGTGCGAGGACAAGGCCTACGTGTCCTACCTGGAAGGCTGCACCGCGCCGATGCGCGACGAGAACCAGCTGCACGCGGCGGTGGTCGAGTTGGTCGCGCTGGAAGACGCGGAGATCAAGTACTCCACCGTGCAGAACTGGTACCCGGGCGACGAGAACGGCGTCGGCGGCATCTACAACTTCGTCACCAAGCGTGCCGAATGCCGTGGCGCGCGCAGCAAGGTCACCTGGACCCAGGTCGAAACCGGTTCGGCGATCACCTGGAAGTACCCATCCTGCGTGCTGCTCGGCGACGACTCGGTCGGTGAGTTCCACTCCGTGGCGCTGACCCATCACCGCCAGCAGGCCGACACCGGCACCAAGATGATCCACGTCGGCAAGCGCACCAAGAGCAAGATCGTCAGCAAGGGCATCAGTGCCGGCCGTGGCCAGAACACCTACCGCGGCCTGGTGCGGGTGGACCGCAACGCCGATGGCGCGCGCAACTACACCCAGTGCGATTCGCTGCTGATCGGCAAGCAGTGCGGCGCGCACACCTTCCCCTACATCGAGGTGAAGAACCCGGGTGCCACCGTCGAACACGAGGCCACCACCTCGAAGATTTCCGACGACCAGCTGTTCTACTGCCGCGCCCGTGGCATCAGCCAGGAAGACGCGGTGTCGATGATCGTCGACGGCTTCTGCAAGCAGGTGTTCCGCGAACTGCCGATGGAGTTCGCGGTGGAGGCCAAGAAGCTGCTGGAAGTCTCGCTGGAAGGAAGCGTCGGATGATGCGTACGTCTTTGCCCGCACTGTTGCTGCTGGGCCTTTCGCCCTGGGCCCTGGCCAACGCGTCCTGCACCCCCGAAGACCTGGTGGGTGCCACCCCGGTCAGATTGCCCGCCAGCACGGTCATCTCCGCGCCGAGAGAATTTTCGATAGTGCTGACAACGGGGCAGGACGGCAGCTTCGGCGCGATCCGGGCTCGCCTGAGCTCGGGCAACCGTGAGCTGGATCGCGCCGCTGCCGAATCCGTCCGACAGGCCTCCCTCGCAGTCTCCTGCCTGCAAGAACCCGGTGAAGAGATCATCGTGGTTTTCTCCGCCCTCCCCGCTCAACCTGGGCAGCCCGGCAACGGCACGGTGCAGATCGTCCGCATCGCCCCCGCAGCCCCGAAACCTACCAAGCCATGACCATGCTGAAGATCGAAAACCTCCACGCCCGCATCGGCGACAAGGAAATCCTCAAGGGCCTGTCGCTGGAAGTGAAGCCCGGCCAGGTGCACGCCATCATGGGCCCCAACGGCGCCGGCAAGTCCACCCTGGGCAATGTCCTGGCAGGCCGCGACGGCTATGAAGTCACCGAAGGCAGCGTGCAGTTCGACGGCAGCGACCTGCTCGACCAGGACCCGGAAGCCCGCGCCGCCGCCGGCCTGTTCCTGGCGTTCCAGTACCCGGTGGAAATCCCGGGTGTGAACAACACCTACTTCCTGCGCGCCGCGCTGAATGCACAGCGCAAGGCGCGTGGCGAGGACGAACTGGACTCCATGCAGTTCCTCAAGCTGGTGCGCCAGAAGCTGGCCGTGCTGCACCTGAAGGACGAACTGCTGCACCGTGGCGTCAACGAAGGCTTCTCCGGTGGCGAGAAGAAGCGCAACGAGATCTTCCAGCTGGCCGTGCTCGAGCCGAAGCTGGCGATCCTGGACGAAACCGATTCGGGCCTGGACATCGACGCGCTGAAGAGCGTGGCCGACGGCGTCAACGCGCTGCGCGGCGCTGACCGTTCGTTCCTGGTCATCACCCACTACCAGCGCCTGCTGGACTACATCAAGCCGGACGTGGTGCACGTGCTGGCCGATGGCCGCATCGTCAAGACCGGTGGCCCGGAACTGGCGCTGGAACTGGAAGCGCACGGCTACGATTTCCTCAAGGATCGCGTGGTGCGCGAGGCGGCGGTCTGATGAGCGCCCTGCTCGACTCCATGGCCCAGGCCTTCTGCGGCAGCGACGCGCGCCGCGAAGTGCTGGACGCGGCCCTGCGTGACGGCCTGCCGGCCGCGCGCAACGAAGCCTGGAAGTACACCTCGCTGCGCCAGCTGGAACGCCGTGCGTTCGCGGCTGCACCGCTGCAGGGCCCGGCGCTGGACGCCGCGCTGCTGGAGGACATCCCGGCACCGCGCCTGGTGTTCGTCAACGGCCGCCTGGATGCCGCGCTGAGCGACGTGCAGGTCCTGCCGGACGGCGTGCAGCTGCAGCCGCTGTCGGCCGCACTGGCCTCCGGCGAAGACGCCGTGCGTTTCCTTGGCCGCCGCTACGAGCGCAGCGAAGAGATCTTCGCCCGCCTGAATGCCGCGCTGGCCGATGAAGGCGTGGTGCTGCGCGTGGAAGAAGGTGTGCAGGTGGAAGCGCCGCTACAGCTGGTGTTCGCCAGCGTCGCTGGCGACACCGATCTGGCCTGGCACCACCGCCACCTGATCGAACTGCGTGCCGGCGCCAGCCTGGGCGTGGTCGAGCACCGCCTCAGCGTCGGCGATTCGGCGCACCTGGACAACACCGTGCTGCACGCCCATGTCGCCCGCGATGCCGTGCTCAAGCACGCCCGCGTGCAGGCCGGCAGCGCGCGCCAGACCAGCTTCCTGCGTACCGACGCGGTGCTGGCCCGCGACGCGCAGTACCACCGCGTCGACCTGGAACTGGGCGCAGCACTCAGCCGCCACGAACTGAACGTGCGCTTGGAAGGCGACAACGCCCAGCTGACCGCCAACGGCGTGCTGCTCGGCAATGGCCGACGCCACGTCGAGACCCGCCTGGGCATCGACCACATCGCGCGCGATACGAGTTGCGAGCTGCTGTGGCGTGGCGTTGCCGCCAACCGCAGCCGCGTGGTGTTCCATGGTGGCATCCAGATCCGCGAAGGCGCCGACGGTACCGATGCGAACCTGTCCAACAAGAATCTGCTGCTGTCGGCCGACGCCGAGATCGATACCCAGCCGACGCTGGTCATCGACGCCGATGAAGTGAAGGCCGCGCATGGCGCCACCGTCGGCCAGCTCGATGCCAACGCGCTGTTCTACCTGCGCTCGCGCGGCCTGCCGCAGGCACAGGCGCAGGCACTGCTGAGCGCCGCGTTCTGCCACGAGCCGCTGAAGATCCTGCCGGAAGCCCTGCGCGAGCAGCTTGCACGCCGTTTGGACAAGGCCCTGGCCGAGGCGGGTGTGGCATGAACCTGTCCACCCCGCGCCCGATCGAAGAACGCACCGGCGCGCCCGATTGGGATCGCGTCCGCCTCGACTTCCCGCTGCTGATGCGTGAAGTGCACGGCAAGCCGCTGGTCTATTTCGACAATGCCAACACCGGCCAGAAACCGGTGCAGGTGATCGGCGCGGTGGACGAGTTCTACCGCCGTTACAACGCCAACGTCAGCCGCGCGGTGCATGCACTGGGCAGCGAAGCCACCGACGCCTACGAAGGCGCGCGCAACACGCTGGCACGCTTCCTCAACGTGCGCCCCAGCGACCTGGTGCTGTGCAGCGGCACTACCTTCGCCATCAACCTGGTGGCGTATTCGTGGGCCCTGCCGCGATTGAAGGCCGGCGACGTGATCCTGATCACGCGCATGGAACACCACGCCAACATCGTGCCGTGGCAGCTGGTCGCACAGCGTACCGGCGCCACCATCCGCGTGGCCGAGATCACGCCTGACGGCGCACTCGATCTGGATGCGCTGCGCGCGGCAATGACCCCGGAGGTCAAGCTGCTGGCGGTCACCCACGTGTCCAACGTGCTGGGCACGGTCAACCCGGTGCGCGAGATCTGCCGTGAAGCGCGCAAGCGCGGCATCATCACCGTGGTTGATGGCTCGCAGGCCGTGCCGCACCGCAAGGTCGACGTGGCCGCGATCGGCTGTGACTTCTACGCCATCACCGGCCACAAAATGTGTGGTCCGACCGGCACCGGTGCGCTGTGGGCGCGCCGCGAGCACCTGGATGCGATGCCGCCGTTCCTTGGCGGCGGCGAGATGATCAAGGAAGTCAGCTTCGACGGCACCGTGTTCAACGATGCCCCGCACAAGTTCGAAGCCGGCACCCCGAACATCGCCGGCTTCATCGGCCTGGGCGTGGCCGCCGACTACCTGCAGCAGCTTGGCCAGGAGAACGTGGAAGCACGCGAGGCTGAACTGCTGGCGCATTTCACCGAAGAGCTGCGCCGCGTCGACGGTCTGCGCATCATCGGCGAAGCACCGGAGAAGGCCGCCGTGGTCTCGTTCCTGATCGACGGCGCGCATGCGCACGACCTGGCGACCCTGCTTGACCTGGAAGGCGTGGCGGTGCGCTCCGGCCAGCACTGCGCACACCCGCTGCTGCAGTACTTTGGTGTGGCGGCCACCTGCCGTGCCTCGCTGGCGTTCTACAACACGCACGCCGAGATCGAGCGGTTCATGACCGCGCTGACCAAGGTACGGAAGCTGTTGGGGTAACCCCGGAAGACCGGGGTCAGATCCCTTTCGCATCGCGAATGGGCTCTGACCCCAACTACCCGATCACTCCTGCAGCCGCCGCACCGACGACACACATAGTTCGGCAGGCCACTGGCCAAGATGCCCCTTGCCGCTCACCGCATCCGGCCGCGCCGCCGACACGATCCCGGTCATTTCAAAAGCCTGCTCCGTCGGCAACGTCACCGGCGCGATTCCCTCCACCCAGATGCCGTCTGCCGCCCACGGGTCACGTACCGGCGGTCCTGGATGCAGCGCCGACATTTCCCAGCCTCCGACGTAGGCACCCCGCACCTTTACCAAGCGGCCCTGATAGCGGACAGGGTGCGCACGCAGTTCCTCCAGGGCGACAGGAAGTGCACGTGCCGGGTTGAACCCAGGGCAGGCAAAACTGTTGAAGGAAGCGTCCCTGCCCACGACGGAGGCATCCGTGCACGCGAGCAGGACCGACATCGCCACGATCATGCCGAGCGTAGCGACCTTCATGGCGCCTCCGTCTCCGCCTTGCCAATCCATTTCTGCCTCCTGCGGGAAAGCGACGAACGGCGAGCATAGCCGGTGCTCCGGGGTCAGATCCCTTCCGCGTTGCGAAAGGGATCTGCCCCCTCCCCCCATTTGCGCCCGCCCACGCCCCACCTAGAATGGGGCCATGAGCACCCTGACCTTCCGCGCCGCCACGCCGGCCGACATCCCCGCCCTGATCGCCCTCGTCACCTCGGCCTACCGTGGCGACGCCAGCCGCGTCGGTTGGACCACCGAAGCCGACCTGCTGGATGGCGCCCGCATCGACGCCGAAGGCATCCAGGCCGACCTCGACCGCCCGCGCTCGACCATCCTGCTGGCCGAGCGCGGGGACCAGCTGGTGGCCTGCGCCCACGTCGCCGATGTCGACGGCAAGGGCTACTTCGGCATGTTCTCGGTCGATCCGGCCCAGCAGGGCGGCGGCGTCGGCAAGCAGCTGATGGATGCCGCCGAAGCACACGCCGCGCGCGAATGGAACGTACCGGTGATGCAGATGACCGTCATCGACGTGCGCGACGAGCTGATCGCCTTCTACGAGCGCCGCGGCTACAGCCGTACCGGCATCAAGAAGCCGTTCCCGTATGGCGACGAACGCTTCGGCATCCCGAAGCGCGACGACCTGCGCTTCGAGATCCTGGAAAAGCCGCTGAACGGAGCCGCCGCGTGAGTGAGGCCTGGACCTTCGTCTGTGCCGGCAACGAGCTGCTGCCGGGTGAAATGAAGAGCGTGTTCGACGAAGTGACCGGCACGCCGATCGTGGTATTCAACCTCGACGGCGAGCTGTACGCACTGGAAGACCAGTGCACGCATGAAGAGTTCGAACTGTCCTCGGGCGAGTTCAACACTACCGAAGGCAGCGTGGAGTGCGTGCTGCACGGCGCGCGCTTCGACGTGCGCGATGGCCGCGCCCTGTGCGCCCCGGCCTACAGCCCTGTGCCCAAGTTCCCGGTGAAGCGCGAGCACGACGCGATCTGGACCCGCGACGACCGGGATTGAGGCGGCGCTGGGCCCGGAGAGCCCCCAGAGGGCGCCTCGCGGGAGAGCATCCACCCATGGGGTGATCCACTGGAGTGCACTGAGGGGCCCTCCAGGGCCCTTCCAGGCCATCCAGATCGGCAACCCGATTGCGCATATGCGAATCATTATCGTTGATGTTATTCTACGTAACATCTTCGTAACGACATCGCCCCTGCGCCATGGCTTCGCCCGCGCCCACCGCCACGCTGTGCCAGCTCGCCCGCCAAGGGTGGCCACTGCTCGTGGCCGTGCTGCTGACGTTGCTGCTGGGCTGGTCGGCCTTGCACGAAGGGCGTGGCGGCGATCCGGCTGCGCATGGCTGGCAGGCACACGCTGAAGATCTGCTGCAGGCGATGCCGCTGCCGCAACCGCCAGCCGACGAATGCCCGCAGCACGCCGCACCAGCACCGGAGACTCCGTTCGATGGCGAGGGCACCTCGCCCTGCACCGGTCTGGTCCCTGCACGCGCCGCTCTGGTCGCGCGTATCCCGCTGTGGCGCTCCGATGCCCTGCGCTGGCAGTTGCATGATCCCGCGCTGCGGTTGAACCCCGGCCACGCACCGCCTGCACCGCACGCCAGCTGAGGCGCCCTGCGGCCGTTGCCGTGCGCCTGATTGCGTTTCCCGCCAGCCGAGCCTGGCTCGGCTCTACAGCACCCACTTCCCGCCTGTCGCCGCATGCCCATCTGCGCCGGCTCGCGCTCGCCCTTTCCCGATCCAAGCCACTACCCACAGTCATGACCCACATCACGTCCCGCAAGCACGCCCCGCGCGTTTCCCTGCTCGCCACCGCCACCCTGGCCGCGGGCTTTGCTCCGCTGGCTGCGCAGGCTGCCGACGGCGCCGACGCCGGTTCCCGCAACGCCACCGAGCTGGACAAGGTGCAGGTGCGCGGCAGCTGGTTCAACCCGTCCTCGCCGAAGTTCACCGCCGAGCTGCTGGACACCCCGAAGTCGGTGTCGATCGTGTCGGAGAAGCTGATCGCCGAAACCGGTGCGACCAACCTGCAGGATGCGCTGCGCATGGTGCCGGGCATCACCTTCGGTGCCGGCGAAGGCGGCAATCCGACCGGTGACCGCCCCTTCATCCGTGGCTTCGATTCGCAGAGCAACGTGTTCGTCGACGGACTGCGCGACGTCGGCTCGCAGACCCGCGAGATCTTCGACCTGGAGCAGGTGGAAGTGGTCAAGGGCCCGAGCTCGGCCTACGGCGGCCGTGACTCCGGTGGTGGCAGCCTGAACCTGGTGAGCAAGACGCCGAAGCTGAAGAACGAGACCAGCGCCAGCATGGGCATCGGCACCGACAGCTACGCGCGCGGCACCGTGGACGCCAACTACGTGCTGGGGGATGGCATCGCCGCCCGCCTGAACCTGATGAAGCACGAATCGGACGTCGCCGGCCGCGACGCCGCCAACGTCAGCCGCTGGGGCATCGCGCCGTCGATCGCGTTCGGCCTGAACGGACCGGCGCAGCTGATCGCCAGCCACTACCACATGCAGAGCGATGACCTGCCGGACGCGGGTGGCTTCCCCTACAGCAATCCGTTCTCCAGCGGCCCGAACGTGGCCAAGAACGGTGATGGCCGGCCGATGGTGCCGGACCGCAACAACTACTACGGCCTGGTCGACCGTGATTTCCAGCGCACCCGCGCCGACATCAGCACCCTGGATGCCAGCTACGACTTCGGCGGCCACAAGCTGCGCAACATCGCGCGCCTGGGCAACACCAGCAACGACTACCTGTGGACCCAGCCGGACGACAGCAAGGGCAACCCCAACCTGTACGGCACCTTGTGGCGTCGCACCAACACCCGTGCGGTCGACGTCAAGAGCTTCGCCGACCAGCTGGGCCTGACCGGTGCGTTCCAGACCGGCGCGCTCAAGCACAGCTACAGCGCGGGCGTGGAGTACAGCGACGAGAAGATGACCCGTGGCAGCTACCTGATGTCGCCGGGCACCGCCAATCCCCTTGAAAACAGCGCCAACAGCACTCGCTGCCAGGTGTCCGGCGCGGCCACCGGCTACAACTGCACCGACTTCAACAATCCGAACCCGAACGATCCGTGGGCGGCCGGTCAGATCGTCTATCGCAGCGACAAGGCACTGGACGTCGAGCAGCGCACCAAGACCACCTCGGCCTACGTGTTCGACACCATCGAGCTCAATGAGCAGTGGATGATCAACCTCGGCCTGCGCTACGACGACTTCCGTACCACCCTGACCACTCCGGTGGCCGGCAAGGCACCGACCCGCGTGCGCAACAGCAACGACTTCCTGAACTACCAGGCCGGCGTGGTGTTCAAGCCGGCCGCCAACGGCAGCATCTACCTGTCCTGGGGCACCTCCTCGACCCCGCCGGGCATGGACGGTGGCGACGGTTCGGACGGCCTGAGCGCCGCCGTGGCCGACCTCAAGCCGCAGGACACCAGGAACCTCGAGCTGGGCACCAAGTGGGACCTGTTCGACAAGCGCCTGAACCTGACTGCCGCGATCTTCCACACCGTGATGAACAACGCACGCGTGACCATCGACAATGGCACCAGCCAGAACGCCGGCAAGAAGGAAATCAACGGCTTCGAGCTGGGCTTCACCGGCCAGCTGACCGATGCCTGGAGCCTGTACGGCGGCTACACCTACCTGGACTCGGAACTGAAGGACAACGGTTTCGTCTGTGGCGCACCGGTGGGCCGCACCTGCCCGTCCAACGTCTACGTGCCGTCGCCGAACAACGGCAACGTGTTCCCGAACACCGCCAAGCACAGCGCGAACCTGTGGACCACCTACCGCTTCCCGATCGGCCTGACCATCGGCGCCGGTGCGTTCTACTCGGACAAGCAGTACGGTGACGTCGCCAACACCAAGTGGATTGCCAGCTACACCCGCTTCGACGCGATGGCCAGCTACGCGATCCAGGACAACATCAGCCTGCAGCTCAACGTGCAGAACCTGACCGACAAGACCTACTTCACCAAGGCCTATGCCTCGCACTACGCGAGCATCGCCCCGGGTCGCTCGGCCACCCTGGCACTGAACGTGAAGTTCTGATGTAACTGCGCTCCACCACGGCGGCAGGCTCTCCTGCCGCCGTTTTTGTTTCCGGCGATACTCACCCCATGGCAACCCGTACCCCCATCGACAGCGATGCTCTGGCCGCGCTGCTGCAGCACGATCCGCAGGCTGCCTTCGCACGCGTGCGCGACGCCGCGCAGGCCGGACAGGTCGAGGCACAACTGCTGCTCGCGCAGATGCACATGGAAGGCAAAGGCACCGCACAGGACGCCTCGGCGGCACGGCTCTGGTACGAGACCGCCGCCAACAACGGCGCGCCGATGGCGATGAACATGCTGGGCCGCTGCCACGAACTGGGCCAGGGCACCGCACCCGACCCGGTGCTGGCCGCGGTGTGGTACCGGCGCGCGGCCGACACCGGGCTGGACTGGGGCCTGTACAACCTGGCCAACCTGCTGGCCACCGGCCGCGGCGTTCCGCAGGACCGCGCGCAGGCACTGGCGCTGTACACCCGTGCCGCGCACCTGGGCCACGCCAAATCGATGAACCTGCTGGCCCGCCACCTTGAAGACGGGCTGGATATCGCACCCGATCCGCAGGCGGCGCTCGCCTGGTACCAGCGCGCCGCCGAAGCCGGTGATTTCCGCGGCCAGGCCAACTACGCCTCGATCCTGCTGCAGGCCGGCCAGGTCGAGCAGGCCGTGCACTGGCTGCGGCTCGCACTGGCGCACGGCAGCCCAGCGTTCATGGCGCACATCGTGCCGGAACTGGCCGCGTCGCCGCATCCGCAGGTGCGCGCCCTGGTCGCACCGCCGTCCCTCTGAGGAGTCCCGCATGCTGCTGCACATCCCCGACATTCTCAGCGCCGACCAGGTGGCCGACTTTCGCCGCCGGCTCGATGCCGCCGACTGGACCGATGGCCGCGAAACCGTCGGCCATCTGGGCGCGCAGGCCAAGCACAACCAGCAGCTGCCCGAGGGCTCACCGCTGCGCCGCGAACTGGGCGAGATCATCCTCGTCGCGCTGGCCCGGCACCCGCTGTTCTTCAGCGCCGCGCTGCCGCTGAAATACCTGCCGCCGCGCTTCAACCGCTACAGCGGTGGCGGCACCTATGGCTTCCATGTTGATGGCGCGGTGATGAACCTGGCCAACGGCGAACAGCTGCGTTCGGACATTTCCTGCACCCTGTTCCTGTCGGCGCCGTACGAGTACGAGGGCGGCGAACTGATCATCAGCGACACCTACGGCGAGCACGAAGTGAAGCTGCCGGCCGGCGACCTGATCGTGTACCCGTCCAGCAGCCTGCACCAGGTGCGCCCCGTCACCGCCGGCGCGCGCGTGGCCTCGTTCTTCTGGGTGCAGAGCATGGTCCGCGACGATGTGCAGCGCCGCCTGCTATGGGAAATGGACGGCTCGATCGAGCGCCTGCGGCAGACCGGCGGCGACGCCGAGGCGGTGCTGCAGCTGACCGGCGTGTACCACAACCTGCTGCGGCGCTGGAGCGAGGTCTGAGCCCCGTCCGGCTGGCCAGCGACATTTTGGCAATCATTCTCATTTGCAACAGCTAACAGCTCTCATTACAATCACGCCCCGTTGATGCCGGCCGCTGCTGGCAGACCCCTGGGGACCCCTGCTTGCTGCGCCCGCTTCGCCCTCGTCCACTCATCCATCGCAAGATGGGCACCGCCATGCGCGGCCAGCGTCCTGCGCTGGCCAGCCTGCTGGCGTGGGTGGCGATGCTGGCCCTGCTGCTGGGCACCCTGCCGCTGCTGCCACTCGGCCAGGCCGGAATGGCCGTGCAGATGCCGCTGGAAGAGCGCGGCGGCGAAGGCGCCCAGGAAGAAGCACCGGCCAAGCTGCGCCGCTGTCCTGCCGCTCCGGTGAAATCAGCCGACAAGGCACGCCCGCCGTTGCTGCTGGCCAGCCAATGGCTGCGCACCGAGCTTGAACTCGTACCCGCTACGCCGGCCATGCCCGGCGTGCGCCCGGACTGGCCGCTGGCCGCTCCGGACACGCCCTGGGCCGATGCGCCCGGGCGCCGCCAGCAACGCGGCCAGGCGCCGCCGCTCGCCTGATTCACGGCCCACGTGACCGCCTGCGCGGTCGTGCCCGCGCGCCGCTGCCTGCTTCATCCCTGCCGCCCCTGACCGGGCCTCCCCGTGCATGCCGCGCCGTTCGCGCCTGGCATCGCACCACCCTGCATCCTTCGAGGTTACTGCCATGGCCCAGCGCCATCGTGTCCGTTCGTCCCTGTCCCGTACCCTGCTGACCAGCGCCGTGCTGGCGGCCATGACCGCCCCTGCCTTCGCCCACGGTGACGCTGCCGGCGCGCCACAGACGCTGGACAAGGTGGTGGTCACCGCCTCCGGCTTCGAGCAGAAGGTGATCGATGCACCGGCCAGCATCAGCGTGGTCAGCCGCGAAGAACTCAGCAAGCGCCCCTACACCAACCTGGTCGACGCGCTGCGCGACGTCGAAGGCATCGACGTCGGCCTGGAGGCCACCGACAAGAACGGCCGCGCCACCATCTCCATGCGCGGCCTGCCGTCCGAATACACCCTGGTGCTGATCGACGGGCGCCGCCAGAGCAATGTCGGCCAGCTGTACCCGAACAATTTCGGTGGCGGCCAGTTCGCCTACCTGCCGCCGCTGGACGCGATCGAGCGCATCGAAGTCGTGCGCGGCCCGATGTCCACGCTGTACGGCTCGGACGCGATGGGTGGCGTGATCAACATCATCACCCGACGCAACCAGGACCGCTGGCACGGCGCCGTGACCCAGGGCTTCACCGTGCAGCAGGACGACCAGTTCGGTGATGCGCGCACCACCGACCTGTATCTCAGCGGCCCGCTGCTGAAGGACCGCCACAGCCTGGCGGTGCGCGGCAGCTACTACGACGCCAAGGCCTCCAATCCGGAGTGGGACGCACTGACCCTGCCCGACGGCAGCCTGTGGGAGCGCAGCATCGGCTTCGGCGGCGGTGGCAAGTCGGTGGCCAACACCAACTGGAATACCGGCGTGCGCCTGGACTTCCGGGTCAACGATGACCACGAACTGTGGCTGGACTACGACGTGTCGCGGCAGAAGTACGACAACAGCGAAGGCCAGACCGGCACGCTGGACAGCCTGGGCAGCCTGTGGCGCGTCGGCAATGCGGTCATCCCCAACCCGAACGGCAGCGGCACCGTCACCCGCCGCGTGGTGCAGCCGCGCGTCGGCTACACCGCCTACCAGCGCTATGAGCGCGATCAGCTGTCGCTGACCCACCAGGGCCGCTACAGCTTCGGCACCTGGCAGACCTCACTGACCCACAGCAAGAGCAGCAACCTGGGTCGTTCGCTGCCGCTGACCCTGGACGAGCGCGCCAACCTGCAGACGCTGTGGAATGACGTCTGCCGCCGCACCGGTGCCGCCAACAACTGTGCGGCCGGCCGTGGCAATGCCCTGGCCGCGCTCAACCCGAGCGAGATGGCGCGCCTGCAGGCGTTCCTGCCGCGTCCGCTGCGCACCATGGAACTGGAAGGCTACGTGCTCGACACGATGCTCGACCTCGACTTCGGCGCGCACAAGCTGACCGTCGGCGGCCAGTACAACGACACCGACATGATCGACGGCGTGTTCGGCATGGATGGCGCCGGCTATCGCAGCAACACCAGGCAGAAGCACCGCATGTGGGCGCTGTTCGCCGAGGACAACTGGGCGCTGACCGATACCCTCACCGCTACCTTCGGCCTGCGCTACGACGACCACAACGTGTTCGGCAGCCACGTCAGTCCGCGTGGCTACCTAGTGTGGAACGCCAGCGATGCGTGGACCTTCAAGGGTGGCGTCAGCACCGGCTACAAGACCCCGCGACCGGACCAGTTGTTCCCGGGCATCACCGGCTTTGGTGGCCAGGGCGTGCTGCCTCTGGTCGGTTCCCCGAACCTCAAGCCTGAAACCAGCACCAACTACGAGCTGGCCGCCTACTACGAAGGCCAGCGCTGGGGCTTCAACGTCACCGGCTTCTTCAATAAGTTCGAGGACAAGATCGCCAGCGGCGGCACCTTCCCTAACTGCGAAGTGGCACCGGCCGGCAGCGGCTACTGCGTGGACATCGGCCCGGGCTGGGCGGCGCTGGGCTACAGCACCTTCACCCAGAGCGTGAACATCGACAAGGCCGAAACCCGTGGTGCCGAACTGGCCGGCCACGTCGACCTGCTCGACACCCTGCAGCTGCGCGGCAACTACACCTGGACCAGGAGCGAGCAGACCAGCGGCCCGCAGAAGGGGCTGCCGATCACCGGCACCACCCCGGCCAAGCACATGGCCAATGCCAGCCTGAACTGGCAGCTCAACGAGGCCATCAGCCTGTCGCTGATCGGCGAGGGCCGCTACGACCGCTATCGCGACACCCTCATCGACAGTGCCGGCACCCGCCACGCGCGCTATTACGAGGACTACACGATCTTCCACCTGGGGGGCAGCTGGAAGGCTACGCCGTGGCTGACGGTCAATGCACGGGTCAACAACCTGTTCGACAAGGACTTCGTTTCGCAGTCGTGCCTGCTGCTCAATCCCAGCGAGTTCAGTTGCGTGGATGACTACGCGACCAAGGACCAGCGCCGCAGCTACTGGATTTCGTTGAACGCGAAGTTCTGATCGCCGTGCCCTTCCCCGGTGGGTGCCGACCTTGGTCGGCAC
>NZ_JAPTFQ010000097.1:0-15652 GCF_030985535.1 Stenotrophomonas sp. Sm2128 | reverse complement strand
GGGGGGGGGGGGGGGGGGGTGGGGGGCCCCCCGCCCCCACACCCACAAAAAACCACCCCCCCGCCGCCCCGCCCCCCCACGGCCGGGGCCGCCGCGCGTCAGCCCCGGCTCATGCCCCGTCGAAGCGGTACAGATCCATGGCAAGAAAGCCGGCATCGATGCCGGCATCGATGCGGCGTGCGCCGAAACCACCCTCGCCGGCCGCGCCCATTGCAAAGAACAGCGGCAGCAGGTGCTCGTCGGTCGGGTGCGCGCGTTCGGCGAACGGCGCCTGCCGGCGGTAATCCAGCAGGGCCTGGCGGTCATCAGCGGCCAGGCGCTGCTCCACCCATTCGATGAAGGGCCGCACGTACGGCGCTTCCTTGCCGTCCTGGTAGTCGCCCCAGTCGTGCAGGTTGTGGGTGATGCTGCCGGAGCCGACCAGCAGCACGCCCTGTTCGCGCAGCGGCGCCAGCGCACGGCCCAGCGCGAACTGATGCTCGGGGCCGAGCAGCGGCTGGATCGACACCGGCACCACCGGGATGTCCGCCTGAGGGCGCAACAGCCGCAGCGGTACCCACGCGCCGTGGTCGAGGCCACGCTGCGGGTCGATGGCCACTGGCAGGCCTGCGGCGGCGATGCGGCCGGCCACTTCTTCGGCCAGTGCCGGATCACCCGGTGCCGGGTACTGCAGTTCGAACAGCGCGCGCGGGAAGCCACCGAAGTCGTGGATGGTCGGCGGCTGTGGATGCGCGCCAACCAGCGGCTGCCGGCCCAGCCAGTGCGCCGAAGCCATCACGATGGCGCGCGGCGTCGGCAGATCGCGCGCCAGCTCGGCCAGGCGCACGCCAACCTGGCCCGGCTGCAGGGCAGTCATCGGCGAACCATGGGAGATGTACAGCGAAGG
This sequence comes from Stenotrophomonas sp. Sm2128, assembly GCF_030985535.1. Taxonomy (NCBI): domain Bacteria; kingdom Pseudomonadati; phylum Pseudomonadota; class Gammaproteobacteria; order Lysobacterales; family Lysobacteraceae; genus Stenotrophomonas; species Stenotrophomonas sp. Sm2128. The sequence goes on along the minus strand of NZ_JAPTFQ010000097.1, from coordinate 14,766 downwards.
CAGGCGGGACATGGAATTCTCCAGTTGCAGGATCAGGCGGCGATCAGCGCGAACGCAGGGTCCACTTGCCATCGCCGAGCAGGAACAGCACCACCAGCGCCAATGCCCAGAACGCCGGGTATTCCCAGCCGCCGCCGGCATTGGCGAAACCGAAGCCGTTGGCGCCGTGCACGGTGACGATGGTGCCCAGCAGCAGCGGCACGCCGACCAGGCCCACCCAGCGTGCGTAGATGCCCAGCAGCAGCGCGACGGTGATCACCAGCTCGACGCCGATGGTGAGGTAGCCGAGCACACCGGGCAGGCCCAGAGACTCGAAGAACGCCGCCGTACCGGCCGGGGTGAACACCAGCAGCTTGGTCAGTGCGTGGACCAGGAACAGCACGCCCAGAGCCAGGCGCAGCAGGGTGGCGCCATACGGCGCCAGCGGCGAAACAGGAGCAGCGGTGGTGTGCATCGGAAAGCACCTTGAAGGGAGTGGACACAGGTTATTGCGCCTTCACGGGACGATAAATACGATCGTTTGACCGTATTTATTTCATAAGGCGCAACAATGGACACCCTGGAAGCGATGCGCGTGTTCGTGGCGGTGGTCGAGCGCAACGGCTTCAGTGCCGCCGCCCAGGCCCTGGACATGTCCACCGCCGGCGTCACGCGCCAGGTCGCGGCGCTGGAAAAGCGCCTGTCCACCCGCCTGCTCCACCGCACCACGCGCCGGGTCAGCCCGACCAGTGCCGGCGCCGCCTACTACGCCCAGTGCGTGCGCCTGCTGGCCGAATTCGACGCGCTGGAGGCCAGTATCGGCGCGCAGGCGCTGGAGCCTTCGGGCACGCTGCGCATCAACGCACCGGTGAGCTGGGGCATTGCCCGCCTCGGTCCGCTGCTGGCCAGTTATCGCCAGCGCTTCCCGCAGGTGGAGCTGGACCTGGCGCTGTCCGACCGACTGGTGGACATGGTCGAGGAAGGCTACGACGTGGCCATCCGCATCACCCGCGAGCCCGGTCCCACGCTGATCGCGCGCCGCCTGGGCGAATCGCGGGTGAGCCTGTGCGCCGCGCCGGCCTACCTGGCCGCACACGGCACGCCGCAGACCCCGCAGGAGCTGCAGGCACACGCATGCCTGAGCTACAGCTACTGGGCCGCCGGTGATCACTGGCCGCTGCAGGGACCCGGCGGTGAAGTGAAGGTGGCGGTAAGCAGCCTGCTGCACGCCAACAACGGCGACGTGCTGCGCGAAGCGGCGATCGCCGGCATGGGCGTGATCCTGCAGCCCGACTTCCTGCTGGAAGACGCACTGGCCGATGGCCGTCTGGTGCGCGTCCTGCCCGAGTGGGAAGCCGCGCCGATCGGCATCTTCGCGGTCTACACCAGCCGCAGCCACCTGGCACCGAAGGTGCGCAGCTTCATCGACCACCTGGTGGAGGCCGGGGTGTAGCCGAGCCTGGCGTTTGCGGTAGTGCCGGCCGCTGGCCGGCAATCAGACACCTCCCGGTCCTGGGCGAATGCCGGCCAGCGGCCGGCACTACCACTTAGGCGGCGACCTCATCCAGCGCGTCGATGATCCGTTCCAGCGGTGCCGGCCGTCCCAGCAGGTAGCCCTGCACCTGGTCACAGCCGTGCGCAGCCAGCCAGTCCAGCTGTCCCGGCGTCTCCACGCCTTCGGCGATGATGGTCAGGCCCATGCTGTGGCCCAGCGACAGCAGTGCGCGGCAGATCGAGGCGTTGCGTGGATTGGTTTCCACGTCCGCCACGAAGCTGCGGTCGATCTTCAGGATGTCCAGCGGCAGGTGCTGCAGGTAGGACATGCTGGAATAGCCGGTGCCGAAGTCATCCAGCGACACGCTGATGCCCTGCTCGTGCAGGCGCTGCATGGTCTGCATCGCCTGCCCCGGCTTGCGCATCAGGCTGCTCTCGGTCAGTTCCACATGCAGCGCACCCCGCGCCAACCCGAACTCCTGCTGGGCGCGGGTGAACTCGGCCACCAGGTCGCTGTTGAAGAACTGCACGGCCGAGACGTTGACCGCAATCGGCAGCTCGCCCCACCCGGCCTCGACCAACCGCCGCTGCGCCTTCGCTGCCGCTCGGATCACCCAGCGGCCAAGTGCCAGGATCAGCCCGGTGTCCTCGCACAACTGGATGAACTCATTGGGCGGAATGAAGCTGCCATCAGCCTGCGGCCAGCGCAGCAATGCCTCCAATGCCGCCGGGCTGCCATCGCTGGCATGCCGGATCGGCTGGAAGTACAGCTGGAACTCGTTGTCGATGGCCGCATGGATGCGCCCGGCCAGGCGCAACCGGTCGGCCAGCCGCGTGGTCACCGCTGCGTCGAACCAGACCACCACGTTGCCCTCGGCACGCGCCGCGTGCGCCGCCTGCGCGGCCATGCCGATCACCTGTTCGGCGCTGTGGCCGTCACCGGCCACATGCACCGCCACGCCGATGCGCGGCTCGAACTGGTGCAGTGAATCCTTGCCACGCATCGGCGCCGACACGATCTGCAGCAGGTCGTCCAGCACGCGCTGGGTATCGTGCTCCGAACCGATGGCGAACACGAAGTCCTCCGCCGGCTGGAACGCCAGCGTGCCGCAGCGTGCGCCCAACCCGCCCAGGCGGGTCGCCATCGACTGCAGCACGGCATCACCGATCTCACGGCCCAGCGTATCGGCCACCAGCTGCAGTCCGCGCAGTTGCACGAAGGCGATGGTATAGCCCTCGCCCTGCTCATCCAGCTGGTCGGTCAATGCACGCACGTTGAGCAGGCCGGTGGCCGGGTTGTGCCGTGCCTGGTAGGCCAGGTCGCGCTCGTAGGCCAGCCGTTCGCTCACATCCTCGGCCAGCACCAGGCACGCGGGCTGTCCGTCGAAATCGAGTTTGGACAGGTGTGCGCGCACCTCGAACACACTGCCGTCCTTGCGCCGGTGCAGGCGCACGGTTGCGTCGGGGGGATCGCCCACCTGCGCGCGCTGGATGGCACCACGCACCTCGTCCCAGCCTTCGCGCGGGCGGATGTCGAGGATGCTCATCGCCAGGAACTCCTCGCGGCTGTAGCCGTACTGGCGCACCGCCGCGTCATTGACCTCGATGAAGCGCAGCGTGTCCGGGTCGAACACCCAGAATGGCGCCGGGTTGCGGTCGAACAGCAGGCGGAAGCGGCGTTCCACTTCGCTCATCTGCTCGCGCGCCTGGTAGCGTTCGCTCAGGTCGGTCAACGCGCCGATCATGCGTCGTTCGCTGTCGGCCACCTCCACCCGCTGTCCGCGCGCGCCCACCCAGCGCACTTCACCACCGGGCAGCACCAGGCGGAACACCTGGTCGAGCACTGCGCCGCCGGCAAAGGCCTGGTCGAAAGCCTGCTGCAGGCGCGCGGCATCATCGCGATGCACGCGAGCGAAGAAGTCGGCTACCGGCAGCGCATCGGTCTGCACGCCGAAGATCTCGCGCGCCAGGGGGGACCAGCGCAGCAGCGCGGCGTCCTCATCCACGTACCACGTGCAGACACGCCCGACCTGATGGGCCAGACGCAGCTCGGCATGGCCCGCCTTCAGTTCCTCGGCCATCGCCTGCTGGCTGCGGGTACTGCGGCGCACCGCATACAGCAGCACCAGCAGCACCACGATGTAGGCCAGCACGATCGCCACCGATGCCTGCAGGTACGGCCACCAGGGTGCCAGCACGTCTTCATCGGCCAGGCCGATCTGCACCGCCAGCGGGCTGCGGTCGAGCGTACTGATGGTCGTGATGCGCGGCACACCATCGACCACGCCGGGCAGGCTGCCGAGCTCGACCACCGCCTGCTTGCCGAGCAGGTCACGCCGCGGCAGGTCGTAGCGGCGACCGACCGTGCCATGCGGATCGGGCACGCGCGCCAGCATGTAACCCTCGGCGTCGGTGATCGAGACCAGCCCGTTGGGACCAACATCCAGGCCGCCGGCGATGCGCTGCAGTTCACCACAGCGCAGCCGCGCCAACAGCCAGCGTTCACCGGCCATCGGCAGTGCCAGCGGCACCACCCAGTCGCCATCGCTGGCCCGCTGCGGCGGGCCGATGTACAGGGCACTGCCCTGCCCCCGGCGCAGCGGGTCGGTCCACAGCGGCAGCTGCAGGTCGCCGCGCCCGCCGGTCAGCGCGCGCCCGTGGCGGTCCAGCACCACGATGCTGTGCAGTTCAGCGTGGCGGCGCAGCACGCCACCGATGGCCGCATCCAGCAGTACCGGGGCCTGTGACGGCACGCTGCGGAACAACTCACCGGCATCGCCGGCGATGCCGGTCATCGCCCGCTCCAGATTGCGCAGTTCCAGCGCCAGCAGGCGCTCGCTCCCCACCGCCAGCGCACGGCTCTGCCGCTGCGCCGCCTCCAGGCGGCGGTGATGGTCGTTGGCCAGCATGGTGGCCAATCCGGCCACCAGCAACAGGCCCAGCAGCACGCCGCCCCAGGTGATGGCGCGCAACGGACGGGCCAACGCCCGCTTCAACGCGGGCATCGGTCGATCTTCCTTGTGCAGTCGGCTGGCTTCATGCGCGAACGAATCCTCCACATCCCCGACCTCAACGGCCGGCGGACGCCATTCTTGACGCCTGACCCCGTCCTGCATGGCCACCTCCCCGTGTCCGCGCAGGGCTCCAGGGCCCAGCATGCACCACCCCGGTGACGGCGTGAAGATCGCTTCGGCGCGTTCAGCCAGATCCTGCACAGGACCGGCCAGCCACAGGGACGGCCAGCCGGGCTGCGGCGGATTAGACTTGGGGTTTTCCGCTGCAAGAGAAGTCCATGTCCAAGCTGCGCCGTCCCACCCTGGCACTGGCCATCGTTGCCAGCCTGTCCCTGGCTGCCTGCGACCGTCCGGCCGATCCGGCCGCTGGCACCGCCAAACCCGCCGAGGCTGCACCCGCTGCCGCCAAGCCGATGCTGGGCAGCTTCGGCTTCGATGCCAGCGGCATGGACCGCAGCATCGCGGCCGGCGATGACTTCTTCGGCTTCGCCAACGGCACCTGGGTGAAGAACACCGAGATTCCGGCCGACCGTTCGCGTTTCGGCAGCTTCAACGTCATCGCTGAAAAGACCCTGGCCGACACCCGCGCCATCCTCGAGGGTGCGGCCGGCAATGCGCAGGCCAGCGGTGACGACAAGCTGATCGGCGACTACTACGCTGCCTACATGGACGAAGCCGGCATCGAGCAGCACGGCATCGCCCCGGTGCAGCCGCAGCTGAAGGCCATCGAGACCATCGCCGACAAGGCTGGCCTGGCACGTGCCCTCGGCGGCGACATGCGCGCCGACGTCGACCTGCTCAATGCCACCAACTTCTACACCGACCGCCTGTTCGGCCTGTGGGTCTCGGTCGACATGCTGCAGCCGGACCGCACCGCGCCGTACCTCGTGCAGGGCGGCCTGGGCATGCCCGACCGCGACTTCTACCTGGGCGGCGGCCGCATGGCCGAACTGCGCAAGCAGTACCAGGGCTACATCGCGCAGATGCTGCAGCTGGCCGGCGTGGCCGACCCGGCCGGCAAGGCACAGCGCATCCTTGCGCTGGAGACGAAGATCGCGCAGGCGCATGCCACCCAGGAAGAAACCAACGACGTGACCAAGGGTGCCAATCCGTGGACCCAGGCCGATTTCAACGCCAAGGCACCGGGCATGGACTGGAACGCCTTCCTTGATGCGGCCGCGCTGGGCGAGCAGCAGGACTTCATCGTGTGGCAGCCCAAGGCCGTGGCCGGCCTGTCCAGGCTGGTCGCCACCGAGCCGCTGGAGGTGTGGAAGGACTACCTGGCCTTCCACGCACTGGACCGTGCCGCCGCCTACCTGCCGAAGAAGTTCGCCGACGCCCGCTTCGCCTTCCATGGCACCGCGCTGAGCGGCACGCCGCAACAGAGCGACCGCTGGAAGCGCGCCGTGGATGATGCCAACCACGCTGTCGGCGAGGCCATCGGCAAGCGCTATGTCGAGAAGCACTTCGACGCCAGGACCAAGGAGCGTGCGGACGAAATGGCGAAGAACATCATCGCCGCCTTCGCCAAGCGCATTGACGCACTGTCGTGGATGTCGCCGCAGACCAAGGCGCATGCCAAGGCCAAGGTCGCCGGCCTGACCGTGGGGATGGGCTACCCGGAGAAGTGGCGTGATTACACCGGCCTGGAGATCCGCCGCGATGACGCGCTCGGCAACGCACAGCGCGCCGAGCTGTTCGAATACCAGCGCAACATCGCCAAGCTGGGCAAGCCGGTCGACCACAGCGAGTGGGCGATGCTGCCGCAGACCATCAATGCGATGAACGTGCCGCTGGAAAACCGCCTGGTGTTCCCGGCCGCGATCCTGCAGCCGCCGTTCTTCGACGGTGCCGCCGACGACGCGGTGAACTATGGTGCGATCGGCGCGGTGATCGGCCATGAGATCAGCCACGGCTTCGACAATGCCGGCGCGCTGTTCGACGAGACCGGCAAGCTGCACAACTGGTGGACCGCCGAGGACCTGAAGCAGTTCAACGCCGCCGGTGATGCGCTGGCCGCGCAGTTCAGCAGCTACGAGCCGTTCCCGGGCGTGCATGTGAACGGCAAGCTGACCCTGGGCGAGAACATCGCCGACGTGGCCGGCCTGGGCACTGCCTACGATGCCTACCAGCTTTCGCTGCAGGGCAAGCCGGGCCAGACCCTGGAAGGCTTCACGCCGGACCAGCGCTTCTTCCTCGGCTTCGCCCAGGCGTGGCGCAGCAAGAGCCGCGAGCAGGCGCTGCGCAACTCGCTGCTGACCGATGTGCATGCGCCAGGCCAGTTCCGCGCACTCACCGTGCGCAACATCGACGCCTGGTATCCGGCGTTCGAAGTAAAGGAAGGCCAGAAGCTGTACCTGGCCCCGGACAAGCGGGTCAAGGTGTGGTGATGTAACCGGAACGGGCGCCGCGAGGCGCCCGTTTCATTTCCCGGTAGCTGCCAACCTTGGTTGGCAAATGCCCCGCTCGGGTGGATGCCGACGTTGGTCGGCATATCTACAGATCTACAGGACTACAAGCCATCCACGCATGGCGTGGATCTACCGGCGCGTTGTGGCAATCACCAGCGTGGCGACCATGGCAAGCCCGGCCGCGACCCACAGATTCGCATGCAGGCCCACGCCATCCAGCAGCCGTCCACCGCCCCACGCGCCCATTGCGATGCCGATATTGAACACACCGACATACAGCGCGGTGGCGATCTCCACCGCGTGCGGCACTGCCTTCATCATCCAGCTCATCAGGCCGACCGACACGCCGCCATAGGCCAGGCCCCACAGCAACAGCACCACAATGCCGCCGGAGGGTGTGCCGCCCAGCCACAGGAACAACAACGGCGTCAGCAGCAGGCCGCAAGAGATCGCCAGCAGCATTCCGCGCGGATGACGAGCGGCCAGTGGTCCGGCGATGAAGTTGCCCGCGATGCCCGCCATGCCATAGGCGAACAGCAGCGCGCTGATCCAAGCGGCATCCACGCCCGATCGCAGGGTCAGCAACGGGCGCACATAGGTGAACGCAATGAAGTGACCCGCTACCAGCAGCAGCGTCAGGCATAGGCCGCGCTGCAGGCCACGGTGGCCGAGCAGCTGCACGAACTGCGCCGGGCGCACCGACGCCACCACCGGCAACGCGGGAACCACCCACAGATGCAGCAGCATCACCGCCGCACTGAACAGCGCCATCGCTGCGAACGCGAAGCGCCAGCCCAGGGCGTCGCCGATCAGTGCACCCAGCGGCACCCCCAGAACCGATGCTGCGGCCACGCCCCCGAAGATGATCGAGGTGGCCATGCCGATGCGATGCGCCGGCACCAAGCGTGCTGCCAGCCCACCAGCGATGGCCCAGATCCCGCCCATGCAGAACCCCACCAGCACGCGCGCGGCCAGCAGCCAGCCGATGCCCGGTGCCAGCGCCGAAGCAACGTTGGCGACCAGCAGCAGCCCCAGCAGCACGCACAGGATGCGACGACGATCGATGCCGCCGGCTGCGATCACCACCAGCGGTGCGAACAGGGCCGCCAGCAGGGCCGGCAGCGAGATCATCAGGCCGGCGGTGCCGGTGGACGCGCCGAGATCTTCGGCGACAGGGGTCAGCAGGCCCACCGGCAGCATTTCGGTGGTGACCACCGAGAAGATGGCGAGGCCAACCGCAGAAACCGCCCACCACGGATGGCGATGCACAGGCGCTGCATGCGCAGGCGATGAAGCGCTCACGGGATGATCCCTTCAGGGGAGGTGGATGCAGCAGACGGGCGCAAGGCACGTCGCGCGAGTACGGCCAACAGCAGCACGCCCCCGCCTGCCACCAGTGCAACGACAAAGCCGCTACGCACGCCCCCCGCATCGACGCTCTGCCCGGACAGCGCCGCGCCCAGCGCCACGCCGATGTTCAATCCGGCCAGCAGCCAGGTCATGCCCTCGGTCAGGCGCGATTCGGGCACGCGTTGTTCGACCAGCGACATCGCCACGATCATCGTCGGCGCGAAGAACACCCCGGCCAGCAGCACCGCCACGACCAGCCCGGGCAGGCTGCCGACCCACGGCAGCGGCAACGTGGTCAGTGCGGTGGCCACTGCGCCGGCCAGCAACAGGCGCCGCAACGGTGCCTGCAGCTTCAGTGCCCCGAACAGCAGGCCCGCCGCGCAGCTGCCCAGCGCATAGGCCGACAGCACCACGCTGGCGGCAAGCGGCTGCCCCCGCTGTTCGGCGAAGGCCACGCTGGTGATGTCGACCGTACCGACAATCACGCCCATCGCCAGCATCAGCAACGCCAGCAGGCGGATCTCCGTGTGCCGGAGCAGCGAGCCCGAGGGAGTTGCACCTTCGTGCTGCTGCAGCGGCGGCTCGGTGCCCCGCTGCAGCACCAATGCGGCGACGCCGACCACCAGCAACAGGGCGGCCGCCAGTACGCCGGCCTGTGGCCATACCGCCACCGACAGCCCCACTGACAACGGTGGACCGACGATGAAGGTCACCTCATCGAACACGGTTTCCAGCGAATACGCGGTCTGCAGCTGCGGGCGACCGCGATGGATCGCAGTCCAGCGTGCGCGCACCATTGCGGACACGCTGGGCATGCATCCAGCCAGCATGGCGGCGACGAAAAGCGCCCAGTCTGGCGCAGCCAGCAGCGTGCACGCGAGCAGCAGCAGCAACCCTGCCGCACTGGCCGCAGTAGCCCATGGCAGCACCCTGCCCTGCCCGCGCCGGTCGACCCAGCGCGATACCTGCGGCGACAGCAGCGCATAGGTCAGCACGAAGGTGGCAGACACCGCACCGGCCAAGGCATAGCTGCCGCGCAGCTGCGACAGCAGTGTGATGATGCCGATGCCGGTCATCGGCAGCGGCAGGCGGGCCAGCAGGCCGGCCAGGGCGAGGCCGGCGGTGCCAGGGGCGGCGAACAGGTCGCGGTAGGGGGTGGCCATCGGGATCTCCAAGGCAGCGGCTTGCCTGGCGCTACCGGCGCCACGACAATACATACAGAGCGTATGAATAAGAGCCTACATTCATACGCGTCGCATGTAAATAATCATGCACTGCGTATGTAAGGAGTTCCGGATGGTCCGTCGCACCCGCGCCGAGATGGAAGAAACCCGTGCCAGCCTGCTGGCCACCGCCCGCCGCGTGTTCAGCGAGCATGGCTATGCCGCCACCTCGATGGATGACCTGACCGCCCAGGCCGGCCTGACCCGGGGTGCGCTCTACCACCACTTCGGCGACAAGAAGGGCCTGCTGGCCGCGGTGGTCGCCCAGCTCGATGCCGAGACCGACCTGCGCCTGCAGGCGATCAGCGATGGCGCGGATGATGCCTGGGACGGTTTCGTACAGCGCTGCCGTGCCTATCTGGAGATGGCGCTGGAACCGGAGATCCAGCGCATCGTGCTGCGTGACGCGCGCGCGGTGTTGGGTGGCGCCTCACCGGAATCGCAGCGCCACTGCGTGCACTCGATGCAGCGCCTGATCGAACAGTTGATCGCGCAGGGCGTAGCGATGCCGGTGGATGCGCAGGCGCTGGCATCGCTGATCTACGGTAGCCTGGCCGAGGCCGCGTTCTGGATTGCAGAGGGCGAGGATGGCGACGCGCGCCTGCGGCAGGCGACGACGGCGCTGGAAATGCTGTTGCGTGGCTTGAAGTCGGCCGGGTGAGGCCCATCCACGCATGGCGTGGATCTACTGCGGCATCCGCTCTGGTGGAGGCCAACCTTGGTTGGCCCTTCTGCGGCATCGCGCGCAACGCGTGCCAACCAGAACCATGGCATCAGTAGATCCACGCCATGCGTGGATGAAGCTTTATCGCGCAGCGCGTGCCAACCAAGGTTGGCACCTACCGGGGAACGGTGGGCCACTCGCGCAGCACCGACACCGGCACGCCCATGCGCGCACAGGCGCGGCTGGCGAGGCCATCGGGCAGCGCACGGCGGAACAGCGGCGCCATGCCCTGCATCAGCTTCGCTGAAGCGGCCGCCTGCGCACGCTGGCGGCCGCTGCGTTCAAGCATGCCTTCGGCCCAGTCCGGCAGCAGTGCCGCACCGGCGCCAAGGAATACCTCGCGCGACAGCCCCGGCACCGGTACCGGCAGGCGCACGCCGGACAACACCTCCAGCACTTCACGCGAGCGCTCGTCCACACGCAGCTCCGGTTGCCGCGCGCAGAAGTACGCTGCCACCTCGGCTTCACTGCGCGGCACATCCACCGCACCCAGTGCTTCGGCCACGTGGCGGTACTCGTCGTAGTAGCGGTCGGCGATGTGCGCCGGCACCTCGCGCCCGTAGCGACGAAAGCCCTGCAGGAAACCAAACGCCTCAGTCACGTGCACCCATGTCAGCAGTTGTGGATCGTCCGCCGCGTAGGGCTCGCCCTGCGCGGTCTGGCCGCGGATCAGTGCATGGATGCGGCGCACCTTGGCCACCAGCGCCTCTACCTCCCCGCTGGGTGCATAGCTGGTACCGGCGACAAACGCGGTGGTGCGACGCAGGCGACCCACCAGGTCCTGACGGAAATTGGAGTGGTCGTAGACCCCGGCCAGCGCGCGCGGATGCAGGGTCTGCAGCATCAGCGCACACAGGCCCCCGGCCAGCATCGAGGGGAACTCCGCGTGCAGGCGCCAGGTCACGCTGTCAGGTCCAAACCAGCCCGGGTCACCCAGCGGCTGGTCGTAATCGATGCCGCTCTGGCCACGCGGGAAGGCCTCCAGTACCCAGCGCCGGATCGGCGCGGTGACGGGGCGGGAGAGTCGCTGCAGCAGAGCCGGCATCACAGGTCCAGGAAAAGCGAAAGAGTGGCCGCGAGTTGCGCGGTCGGCCCCGATTCTGGGCGATCACGACGCCGGCGGCGAGTCTTCGCACTCAGCCACGGTTTCATGTGCGGCCGCAGCACATTTCACCCTGCGACATCCTGTCGCAGGCTCCGGCCTCGATGCTGCGATGCAGCAACATTCACCGATTCAGAGAAGGCCCTTACGCGGCATGGCATTGCGCCCATTGCACGGCTCGCTGGAAGTGCTAGAACTGGACTCGCCACACCGTCCAATGCTGATCGACGCACGTTCCACAAGGAGCCAGCCATGATTGCTTTGTTCAAGGGTTTGGGAATTCTGCTTCGCGACAACGAGCTCTACAGCAGCCCGTTCGATAAACAGGTTGCGCATTGGCGCAATCTCAGCGAGCAGCAGATCCGCGATGAAGTAGCCGTGCTGGCGCAGGCCAAGTGCCAATGGCTGATCGCCTCGATCGTCGGCTGGCAGGCAGCCTCGCTGCTGATTCTTGGCCTGATCGCCAACTACCTGTGGCGTGACGACTTCCATATCACGTTCACCCGCGTGGTAGTCGTGTTCGGCTCGTGGGTCTCGATCCTGTTCGTGATCTGGTTCATGGCCAACATGTTCGATCAGCAGGCCGGTTTCGAGCGCTGGATGAAGGCGTTCAACAGTCGCGCACGCATCAGCTCCAAGGCCGACAGCGTCGAGCACGTGGCCGAGGCCCTGGAACTGGCGGAGCATTACCCGGAAGTGCTCGATTACAAGCAGGCGGTCACCGCCAAGCGCGAGCTGCGCCACGAGGACATCCGCATCATGACCGAGATCGGGCGCATGAAGCAGCACTCCGAACTGGTCGGCCGCCTCAACCACGTGGGCGAGAACGAGCACCACCACGACCTGACACTGCAGCCTGCCTACTGACCCTTCAGGGAAGCGGGGGGACCCACAATGCCACCGTGATCACTCACGGTGGCATTGTTCTTTCCGATCCTCGCTGACGCACTGGGCGAAGCCCTTCGGCAGGTCCCTGAACTCCTGGGTGGTGCCGACCGCCAACGCAAACGACCGTATCGGCGCTTTCGCACACGCGGCGTCAGGACGACAGGCCGGGTCCAGCAGCAGGTAATGGCACTGACCGCTGCGGCTGGCCATGCACTCAAAACGCGCCACGCCGTCCACTATCGTGCGCTTGCTGTACAGCGTGTCCACGCCATTGGCAGTGGTGCGGGTGATCGCGGTTTCGGTGGACTTCTGGCAACCGGCAAGCGCCAGTGCAGCGAGGCCTGCAAGCAGGAAAGGACGCATGCAATGCTCCTGGTAGCGGAAAGGTGCGGTGCGGCTACATGCCGCGGAACAGGCTCATGAATGGTTGGCTGACCACCAGTGTTTCCGTCCGACCCCGCAGCCGCAGCACGCCGCGCCCGGTATCGTCGCGGCTGACCGCCGCCACCGCCTTCATGTTGACGATGGTCGAGCGGTGGATCTGGCGGAAGTGCTGCGGGTCGAGTACTTCCAGCAGTTCGCGCAATGGTGTGCGCAACAGGCTCTCGCCGGCAGCGGTGACCACGGTGGTGTACTTGTTGTCGGCACGGAAGTAGGCGACATCTTCCAGCATGATCAGCTGCGTCTCGCGGCCGTTGCTGGCGGTGATCCAGGCCAGCGGCGGGCGCTCGGCAGCACCCTGCGATGGACCCAGCCGCTGCAGCAGGCGTTCAAGCACGGCGTCATCCTGGCGCGTCGATGGCAGCCGCGACAGGATGCGCTCACGCGTCGCCAGCAGGCGTTCGTCACTGACCGGCTTCAGCAGGTAATCCATCGCGCCCTGCTCGAACGCGTCGATGGCGTACTGGTCATAGGCGGTGACGAACACCACCTGGGTGCGCGGGCTCAGCTCGGACAGCGAGCGCGCAACTTCGATGCCACTGATGCCGGGCATGCGGATGTCGAGGAACGCGATGTCCGGCTGCGTCTCGGCCAGCTGCTCCAGCGCACTGGCGCCGTCCTCGCACTCGGCCACCAGCTTCAGCTCCGGCCACAACCGGTGCAGCTGTTCCACCAGTGACTGCCGCAGCAGTTCCTCGTCTTCGGCAATGAGGGCTTCAAGCGGCATGGCTGCGCTCCTTGTGTGTCTGCGGCAAGGTCATGGTCGCGGCCACACCGCTGGGGAAGTTGGCAACGATCGCCACGCCGGCCTGCTCGCCACAGGTCAGGCGCAGGCGTTCGCGCAGGTTCTTCAGGCCGATGCCGGTGCCGCTGGTGCCCTGGCCGAAGCCGAGCCCGTCGTCGGCGACGGTCACGGTCACATGGTCATCGAAGCCACGCGCCAGGATCCAGATCGTGCCACCGCCGGGCTTGGGTTCCAGGCCGTGCTTGATCGCGTTCTCCACCAGCGTCTGCAGTGCCATCGCCGGCAGGTGCACGCCATGCAGCTCATTCGGTACCTGCACTTCCACCGCCAACCGTGCGCCCATGCGGATACGCAGGATCTCCAGGTAGGCGCGCGTGCGTTCCAGCTCCACGCCCAGTGTCGACACCGACTCGTCCACCTGCGGCAACGAGCTGCGCAGGTACTGGATAAGGTGGCCGAGCATCTGCTCGGCACGTGCCGGGTCGGTGCGGGTCAACACCTGCGCATTGGCCAGCGTGTTGTACAGGAAGTGCGGCTCCACCTGCGCATGCAGCAGGTTCAAGCGCGCGACCGACAGTTCCTTTTCCACCTGGGTCTGTTCGGCGGCGGCCTGCTCATCGCGGCGCTGGTCGGCCACGCGGCGGCTGATCGCGCGGGTGACCGCTTCGGCGTTCTCGAAGTTGCTGCCCTCATCCAGCGCCAGCAGATCGGCCCACCAGCCGGCATCCGGTTCGAACAGCAGAGTGACGGTACTGGTGCCCTGCCCCGGCGTGACCGTCGCCAGCACGCTGTTGCGCTTGATCGCCAGCCGCGCCGGCAGGTTCCAGCGCGAGGGCTGGCGGCCATTCCAGAGGTCGACCCGGCGCACGTAGGCGCGCACCTGCAGGCTGCCGGCCGAGCTTTCCACATCTTCCACGCGCGGAAGTTCGGCAATCGCCGCTTCCACCACGGCATAGGCCTGGCCGGCATCCATCGGCAGTTCCACCTGGCGGCGCTGGCGCCCGGACAACGTGGTCGAATCCAATCGGCCGGCCACCAGCCAGACCCGGCGCACATGGGTGATCGCGCTGCCCAGCGCGGAGATCATCAGGAACATCGCCAGCAGGCCGAACACCCAGCCCGGGCCATCGTTCATGCCGCTGAAGATGCCGCTCCAGACCATGCCGGCGACAACCAGCGCGGCGGCCCAGGCCAGCAGGTGGCGGATCAGGAGAGAGAGGCTGGCGAACACGGCGGCGCCTTGGAGGAAGGGGGTGAGCCGAGCATAGGGCGGCCCGCCGGGCAAACAAGCGGGCTGCGACGAAGGCCGGAAAAGTGGGGATGGAAAGCCATCTGGTAGTGCCGGCCGCTGGCCGGCTCCCCACCATCTCCGCATGCATCACAGGGATGCCGGCC
>NZ_JAPTFQ010000096.1:0-16151 GCF_030985535.1 Stenotrophomonas sp. Sm2128 | reverse complement strand
AGCCCCAGATGCCCGACGATCATGAGGTTGCCGGCCAGCGGCCGACACTACCGGCAATGCGTCATCGCGTGCGCGATGTCATCAACGGAATCTACAATAGGCGGTCTTTCTTTTCCCGGACCGCCCATGAAACTGCCTGCCACCTGGCTGTGCTGCCTGTTGCTGACTTCGCCGGCCTGGGCCGCGGATACCGTGGTCAGCGGCAAGGTCTATCTGGAGCGTGACGGCCGGCCGGGGCGCGGAGCGACCGATCCGGGCCTGGCCGGCGTGCAGGTCTCCAACGGCGAGGCCATCGTCAAGACGGCTGCAGACGGCAGCTACAGCCTGCCGGTGCGTGATGGCCAGACCGTGTTCGTGATCAAGCCCGATGCGTATTCCTTCCCGAAAGCGGCCGACGGCCTGCCTTCGTTCTGGCGGCACTATCGCCCGAACGGTTCGCCGGCGTTGAAGTACG
Source organism: Stenotrophomonas sp. Sm2128 (assembly GCF_030985535.1). NCBI lineage: Bacteria > Pseudomonadati > Pseudomonadota > Gammaproteobacteria > Lysobacterales > Lysobacteraceae > Stenotrophomonas > Stenotrophomonas sp. Sm2128. The sequence goes on along the minus strand of NZ_JAPTFQ010000096.1, from coordinate 15,697 downwards.
GCGGCATCGCCGCGACCAGCGACGTCACCCGCAACTGGGATTTCGCCCTGCAGTCGGATCGCCATGACAGTCGGCGCGGCTTCCAGATGCTGGTGTTCACCGATTCGCAGACCGCCAGCCTGAAGGATATCGGCTACTACCAGCAGTCGATCGTCGCGCCATTGGTGGGACAGACCAAGGCGCGCATGGGCACCACCCTGGGTGACATCGTCAACGACGACCTGACCCTGTATCCGGCGATCAACAAGGTCACCACCGAACTTGGCGTGCCGTGGTTCCATGTGCCGGGCAACCATGACCTCGATTTCGATGCGGCCAGCGACGAACACTCGCTGGACAGCTGGCGCAACATCTACGGCCCGGATACCTACGCGGTGGAAGAGGGTGGCGCCAGTTTCGTGTTCCTGGATGACGTGGTGTACGACCCCAAGGCCAAGCCGAAGTACGTCGGTGGCCTGCGCGAAGACCAGTTCGCCTTCCTTGCCAGCTACCTGAAGGGCCTGCACAAGGATCGCCTGCTGGTGCTGGGCATGCACATCCCGCTGTTCGACGCGGCGCCGGGGCGCGAGACCTTCCGCCATGCCGACCGCCAGCGCCTGTTCGGCCTGCTGAAGGACTTCCGCAACGTGCTGGTGCTCAGCGGCCACAGCCACACCCAGCAGCACGTCTACCATGGCAAGGCCGAGGGCTGGAACGGCGACAAGCCGCTGCACGAATACAATGTCGGCGCCAACTGCGGTGCGTTCTGGTCAGGCGTGAAGAATGCCGCCGGCGTGCCGGACAGCACCATGAGCGATGGCACGCCGAAGGGCTATGCGTTGCTCGACGTGGCCGGCAATGGCAGCTACAGACTGCAGTACCGCGTGGCCGGAAAACCGGCCAGCGAGCAGATCGGCCTGCATGCGCCGAAGGTGCTGCGCCAGGGCGCCTACCCGGCCTGGGGCATCTATGCCAACGTCTACATGGGTGAGGATGCCAGCGTGGTCGAGTACCGCGTCGATGGTGGCGCCTGGCAGCCGATGAAGCAGGTCAGCCAACCCGATCCGCGCCTGATGGTGGAGAACGTGGCCGACGATCTTGCAATCAGCCTGCGTGGCTACGACCGCTCGCCGGAGGCCACCGCATCGCCGCACCTGTGGCGTGGCACGCTGCCGACCGATCTGGCCGTGGGCAGCCACAAGGTCGAGGTGCGCTCCACCCAGCCCGACGGCGCGGTGTTCACCGCCAGCACCAGCTACAGCCTGCAGACTGCCCAGCCCTGACCCCGCACACCACCGCTCCAGCGAAAGGACCCCGCATGGATATCCGCTTCATGGCCGGCACCACGCCGGTGACCCTCAGCCGCCACTGGTTCACCGGCGCGATGCAGTTGCAGAGCGCCACCGAGACGGTCTGGGTGCAGCACCCGCTGCATCCGGGCACCCACTTCTCGTTCTCGCTGGTACAGTCGTGGCTGCGCCACATCGCCGGCCATGAAGTGCTGGTCGAGCGCACCCGGCCGCTGCTGTTCGCCGGCTTCCGCCCGCAGCGGCTGCGCGTGCTGGTGGATGGTGTGCAGGTGGCCGAACAGGAAGGCATGTAGGCCAACCTGAACCATCGGCGCGCTAGGCAAAGCCGCCCCGATGCCTGAGAATCGGGGCGATTCAATCGATCCAAGCAGGCCAGCGTGACCATCGCAGCAGCGTCCCCGGTTTCCTCCGACTCCGCCCGCGGCGGTCTTCCACGCCGTCTGGTCGTTGCCGATGTCGGCGGCACCTTCGCCCGCCTTGCGCTGGCTGAAACCCAACCCGGCCAGGCGCCGCTGCTGGGCAGCCATCGCACCTACGCCTGCGCCGAGCATCCCAGCCTGGCGGCGATCCTGGCCGATTTCACCGCAGGCCTTGGCCAGCCGGTGCAGACCGCGGTGGTGGCCATCGCCGGACTGCTTGATGGCGATGTGCTGATCAATTCCAACCTGCCGTGGACGGTCTTGCTGTCGGCCACCCGCGCGCAGTCCGGGTTGGGAGAACTGCAGCTGATCAACGATTTCGAGGCGGTGGCGCTGGCCATCCCTTATCTGCGGCCGGACACGCTGGTGCCGCTGAACGGCGATGCTGATCCGGCGCAGGCATTCCCGGCGCTGGTGCTGGGTGCCGGTACCGGCCTGGGCGCCGCACTGCGCTTTGCCGACGGCGAGCGCCCGGTGCTGGCCAGCGAGATCGGCCATGCCGCGCTTGGCGCCGGCAACGCGCTGGAACTGCAGGTGCTGGGCAAGCTGCTGCAGCGCTGGTCGCACGTGGACAACGAGCGTGTGCTGTCGGGCAGTGGCCTGATGAACCTGTACCCGTGCCTGTGCGAGCTGCGCGGTGCCACTGCGGTGTGGACCAGCACCGAAGCGCTGATCGGTGCCGCCCGCAGCGGCGAGGATGCACTGGCGGTGGAAACGCTGCAGGTGTTCTGTGCCTGGCTGGGCAGCCTGGCCGGCGACGCGGCAATCGCCGTCGGTGCGCGCTCGGTGTACCTGGCCGGGGGCATTTCCGCGCATGTGCAGGATTTCCTGGCCGATGGCCGCTTCCGTGAGCGCTTCCTCAACAAGGGCGTGCTGACCGAGGTGCTGCGCCAGGTGCCGGTATGGCGAGTGGAGCACGGCCAGTTGGGCGTGCTCGGCGCAGCGGTCTGGCACGCCGCACGGCAGCCCACGCACGACTGATCGGCAGGGTCGGCATCGGGCCGGCCGTGCGTTGCAGACTGGGAGGGGAAGATGGTGGATCGCAGGCAGTTCCTGCAGGCCGGTGCACTGGCTGCAGGCATGGCGGCTTTGCCGGGCGTGCAGGCGCGCACGCAGGGTGGGGCCAAGGTGGTTTCGACCTGGGACTTCGGCGTACCGGCCAACCAGGCCGCGTGGAAGGTACTGGCGCAGGGCGGCAGCGCGCTGGATGCGGTGGAAGCAGGCGCACGCTGGGCCGAGAGCGAGCTCTGCAACCCCACCGTCGGCCATTGTGGCAACCCGGATCGCGACGGCGTGCTGAGCCTGGACGCGAGCATCATGGATGGCGATGGCCGATGTGGCGCAGTGGCCGCGCTGGTCGACATCCTGCATCCGGTGTCGGTGGCCCGCAAAGTGATGGAGAACAGCCCACACGTGCTGCTGGTGGGCGAGGGCGCGCAGCAGTTCGCGATGCAGCAGGGTTTCGAGCGCAAGCACATGCTGACGCCGCAGGCCGAAGCGGCCTGGCGCGAGTGGCTGAAGACGGAGAAGTATCAGCCGCAGATCAACGCCGAGCGCCGTGGTATTCCCGGCAACAGCGACAACCACGACACCATCGGCATGCTGGCGCTGGATGCCAAGGGCCACCTTGCCGGTGCCTGCACCACCAGCGGCATGGCCTGGAAGCTGCACGGCCGGGTCGGCGACAGCCCGATCATCGGTGCTGGCCTGTATGTCGACAACGAAGTGGGGGCGGCCACTGCCTCGGGCGTGGGCGAGGAGATGATCCGCAACGCCGCGTCGTTCCTGGTGGTCGAGCTGATGCGCCAGGGGCGCTCGCCGGCGCAGGCTTGCCGCGAAGCCATCGACCGCGTGGTGCGCAAGCGCCCGGAAGCTAGCAGAACGCTGCAGGTGTGCTTCCTGGCCATGAACAAGCAGGGCGAGGTGGGCGCCTACGCGTTGCATCGCGGCTTCGTCTACGCCGTGTGCGATGCGCAGCGCCAGGATGACCTGCGCGACTCGCCGTCGATCTACACGAGCACCCAGGCGTGAGCACGCGGCTGACTCTGGAGGTTGCCAGTAACTCGCTGGCTTCGGCGCTGGCGGCACAGGCCGGCGGCGCCGACCGCATCGAGCTGTTCGACAACCTGGCCGAGGGTGGCACCACGCCGTCGTTCGCCAGCATCGCGATTGCGCGCGAACGCCTGTCGATTCCGCTGTTCGTGCTGGTGCGGCCACGCCCGGGCGACTTCCACTACGACGCGCTGGAAACCGAACTGATGCTGCGTGACATCGCGCAGTGCCGCGCGCTCGGCTGCGACGGCGTGGTGATCGGTGCGCTGGATGTGCAGGGCGGTATCGACCTGGCGCTGTGCCGTGAACTGGTGCAGGCTGCCGGGCCGCTGCAGGTGACCTTCCACCGCGCCTTCGATGCCGCCCGCGATCTGCCGGCGGCACTGGAACAGGTGATCGAACTGGGTTGCCAGCGCGTGCTGACCTCGGGCGGCCAGGTCAGTGCCGAGGCCGGTGCCGATGTGCTGGCGGGCCTGGTCACCCAGGCGGCAGGACGTATCACGGTGATGGCTGGCGCCGGGCTGGGCCCGGCCAATGTCGCCGCCGTCGCACGACGCAGCGGCTGCACCGAACTGCACGCCTCGGCCAAAGGCCTGCGGCGCTCGGCCATGCAGTTCCAAAACCCGGCGCTGCGCGGGCTGGACCCGGACTGGAGCCAGACCAGCACCGCGACCGTGGCCGCACTGCGTCAGGCCCTCGACGGCTGATCGCAGGGCCGGGGTCGGATCCCTTCGCAGAAGGGCTCCGACCCCGCTGCGGAACGCGCACCGGTTGCCGAAAAGTGACGCTTCTGACGTGCGCGGATGGCCAGTCAGTCTGCCAAACATCGGAACGCAGGGGCCTCTGTGTTTCCGGGTAGACGATCAAGCCAGGATTATTGACAGTGGGGTCCAACTCCCCGTGGCAATGATCCTCCTTCCGCATGCCTCGATTGCTCCTGCTATTTCTCTGTTTGCTGCACACCGCCGCAATAGCTGCAGAGGAAGGACAGCCCCCAATGTTCATCTGGAAGGCGGTCGGACCCGAGGGCGGCGGCATCGACGATTTGCTGGGCGGCGTGACGCTGGCACGCTCTGCTACAGGCGTGTTCGTCGACGCACGGGTACATCGGATCGGGGAGAAGCGCTTTCGCGCGCTCTATCAGGTGTTCGATTCAAACGCTTCCAACCCGATGGGGCGCTGTGGCGCGGGGCGTGAGATCCATCTGTTCGTCTACGAATTGACCCTGCCGAAGCCCATTGAGCGCGGCAGGGTATTGATCAGCAGCTGCCTTGAGACCCTGTCTCTGGCGAGCCAGAACTCAGGGCGACCCCACAGTGAATCCGACTTTTCCTCGGTCATCTGGCAGGGCGACGGGTTCACCATCGAGTGGTGGGGTATCAGACACAGAGGCGATGCGTCGAGCCGCTACGCCCTCCGAAATGGCCACTTCGTCCCGACTCGATCGGGTGAGGGGAATCGCTGAGGGCGGACAAAACCGTTCCGCGCGCGATTGTCGCGATCGTGTCATTGACGTGTGCGCTGTTCTCTCAGCGATGTTTCGCAACCCTTTGATTGTTCTGGATGCCGGCAGCCGATAGCGGCATTCCCTCGGGCATTGCTGCATCGCCGCATGCCCGGCGTGGTTCAGCTGTGCTTTAGTTTGGATCGATCCACAGGGGGGCGTCGGGACGGTCTTGAACCGATCCAGGTGCCCGGATCAGCCGTAGTGCCGCGCCACCACCCGTCCGTGCGTTCACACTTTCGAAGAGCAACCACCCATGGCTCAGATCGTCCGCAAGCGTCGTCACCTGCTGTCCCAGGGCCTGGTCCTGGCCCTGTTGCCCCTGGCTGCCAGTGCGCAGGAGGCCGCCAGTTCGTCCACCAAGGATCTCGACGCGGTCACCGTCACCGGTTCGCGCATCAAGCGCGCCAGCGTCGAAGGCCCGGCACCGGTCAACGTGATCACCGCCGCGCAGATCCAGAAGGAAGGCTTCGTCAGCGTGTACGACGCGCTGAAGACCCTCACCGAAGCGACCGGCACTGTTGAAGCCGCCTCGCAGTGGGGCTCGCACACGCCCAATGCCAGTGGCCTGAACCTGCGCGGGATGGGCCCGAACCGCTCGCTGCTGCTGGTCAACGGCCGTCGCGTGGCCGACTACCCGCTGCCCTATGGCGGCGAAACCAACTTCTCCAACTACGGCAACATTCCGGCTGCGGCGGTGGAACGCATCGAAGTGCTGACCGGTGGCGCCTCGTCCATCTATGGCTCGGATGCGATCGCCGGCGTGGTCAACGTCATCCTGAAGACCAACTACGACGGCGACGAAGTGCGCGTGCGTGGCGGCACCTCCACCGAGGGTGGACGCGACACCTGGGACCTGTCCTGGGCCGGCGGCAAGACCGGTGACAACTGGAGCGTGACCTACGCGTTGCAGTACACCAAGCGCGATCCGTTGTTCGGCCGTGACCGCCCGCAGATGGACGATGCCGATGATGCGCCGTACCCGTCCTGGAACATGGAACAACGCAAGGTCGGCTTCCGTCCTACCGCCGGACTGGCGTTGATCGATCCGACCACGGGCCAGCGCCTGGCGCCGCCCACCGGCACCTGCGAGAAGTTCGGCAGTGAGTACTACACCGCCGATCGACTGGTCTACAACTACGCCGCCAACACCATCACCAACACCGGCCGCCTGTGCGGCATGAGCGCCGACTACGCCAACTGGCTGCTCACCGGCGGTGCCGAGAACGTGTCCGGCAACCTGTATGCCACCTTCGATTTCAGCAACGACCTGCAGGCCTGGACCAATCTGGCGGTCTACCGTTCCGAAGCGATCTGGGGCACCAATCCGCCCGGCGTGTCGCTGATCGACGATGACAACGGCTACTACTGGGACGCCAACCGCAACCGTCCGATTCTTGGCGTGCGCCAGTTCACCCCGAATGAGGTTGGCGGGCTGGATACGTTGCGCAACACCAACCGCGAACTGTCCTGGGACTGGAGCGCCGGCCTGCGTGGCCGCCTCGCCGACCGCTTCGACTGGAGCGCCACGGTGGGGCGCTCGTACTACCGCGTGGAAGAACGGCAGAACGTGGTCGACAAGCAGAAGTCGTACGACTACTTCCTCGGCCCGAAGCTGGGCACCACGGCCGATGGCGAGGCGATCTACGCCTTGAACGAATCGCGCTGGTGGAATCCGCTGACGCCGGACCAGTACTGGCAGATGGGTACGGTGGCGAAGAACCGTGCGGCGTCCTGGGTCAACCAGGCCTCGGCGGATATCACCGGCGAACTGTTCCAGGGCTGGGCCGGCCCGATCTCGTTCGCCGCGGTGGCTGAAGTCGCGCAGCAGGGTTATCACCTCAGCCCCGACCCACGCGCCGGCATCGATTTCGACCTGCAGAACGTCGATCGCGGTGGCGGCGAGCGCACCCGCTATTCGGCCGGCGTCGAGTTCAAGATTCCGCTGCTGGACAGCGTGACCGCCACTGCGGCCGCGCGCTATGACCGCTATGGCAACTACAAGGCCGACGACAGCAGCGAAGCACTGAACATCGGCAGCCAGAAGGAAACCACCTGGAACGTCGGCCTGGAATGGCGCCCGGTTGAATCGTTGCTGGTGCGTGGCTCCTATGCCACCAGCTTCCATGCGCCGGACATGCATTACCTGCTGGGCCAGCCGAGCAGCTCCGAAGTGCAGACCTATGATCGCCTGCGCTGCATCCAGAGTGGCGCGTACCTGGTCAACAACTGCGGCGTGGGCAACACCGATGTCTGGTACACCTTCGACGTGAACCGTCGTGGCACGCCGCTGCTGCGCTCGGAAACCGGTGATTCGTGGACGGTCGGTTTCGTCTGGGACGTAATGCCGAACCTGTCGGTCAGTGCCGACTACTGGGCGATCAAGCTGGAAGACATGATCGTCGACGTCGGCGCCGATGAGGTGCTGGCCAGCGAGGCCGGCTGCCTGACCGGCAAGAACATCGATGGCACGCCATGGGCCAATCCGGCCGGTGGCGAATACTGCGCCGGCATCCTGGCCCGCGTGAACCGTGACGGCAGCGGCCGCCTGGTGTCGATCGAGCGCGGCCCGTTCAACCTGGCCAGCCGCGAAGTGCGTGGTGTCGACCTGACCGCACGCTATCGCCTGGAAACCGCGCAGTGGGGCAGTTTCCAGCTGGGCCTGAACTACACCAACCAGATCTCGACCAAGGAACAGCGCTACGCCAACGACCCGAACCCGGAACGCCGCGACCGCGACCTGCGCAGCAAGCTGCGCGCGAGCCTGGCCTGGCAGCGCGGCAACTGGAATGCCAATGTCTATGCCGACCGCGTGGGCTCGGTGCCGGGCGTGCGCTACCACTGGGGCACCGACCGCCTGGACAACCCCGGCGGCTGCCTGCCGTTCGCCGACGGCTACGTGCCCAGCGACAGCCCGTCGCTGAACTGCCTGGAGCCGGCGACACGTCCCGACGGCTCGCCGAACCCGAACCCCAATGCCGGGCAGCAGACGGCGCGCTACTACGGTCGAGTGGGGCCGTTCATCACCTGGAACTTCAACGTGGGCTACCAGGTGACCGAACACGCGAAGGTAAACGTGTACGTCAACAACGCCTTCAACTCCGCCAGCTGGAACCACAAGGACCCGTACAAGCTGGATTACGACTTCGCCCCGACCCGCCTGCTTGGCGCGGTCGGCCGCGAGTTCGCGTTGGAGTACGTGTTCACCTTCTGAGCAGACCCGCAGGGGGCGCCGGGCCTGATCCGCCTGGCGCCTCCGTCCGCTCAGCAGTTCCACGCCATGCGTGGATGAACCCCATCATGAACCCCGGGGTGGCTGGATTTGACCTTCCCACGATGGCAAGGTTTAGCCTGTCCGCATCCAGAAGGAACCCCGGGAATCCGATCATGAGCACGCCCCGCGCCACTGCAGCCCCCGCAAGCCCTGCCACCATCAGCCTGCCCATCGAGGGCATGACCTGCGCCAGCTGTGTCGGCCGGGTCGAGGCGGCGCTGTCCAGGGTCGAAGGCGTGGGCAGTGTTTCGGTCAATCTGGCCACCGAGCGCGCGGATATCCGCCCGTCCGGTCCGGTCGATCGGGCCGCGTTGATCCAGGCGGTGGAGCGGGTGGGCTACGACGTGCCCCCCGCCACCGTTGAACTGGCCGTGGACGGCATGACCTGCGCCTCCTGCGTGGGCCGCGTGGAGCGCGCGTTGCTGGCGGTGCCAGGCGTGAGCCAGGCCAGCGTGAACCTGGCGACGGAGCGTGCGACCGTGCGCGGCGTGGCTGATACGGCCGCCTTGGTTGCGGCCATCGACAAGGTCGGCTACGCCGCCCGCCCGATCGAGGCCGGTGTGCAGTCCGATGATGAAGCCGCTGAAAAGAAGGATGCCGAGCGCGCCGAACTGAAGCGCGACCTGATCGTGGCGACCGCGCTGGCGCTGCCGGTGTTCGTGCTGGAGATGGGCTCGCACCTGATTCCCGGCATGCACGAATGGGTGATGGCCACCATCGGCATGCAGGCCAGCTGGTACCTGCAGTTCGTACTGACCCTGCTGGTGCTGGCCATTCCCGGCCGCCGTTTCTACCAGAAGGGGTTCCCGGCACTGCTGCGGCTGGCGCCGGACATGAATTCACTGGTGGCGGTGGGCACCGCCGCGGCGTTTGGCTACTCGGTGGTGGCGACCTTTGCACCGCGGCTGCTGCCGCCGGGCACGGTGAACGTCTACTACGAAGCGGCCGCGGTCATCGTTGCGCTGATCCTGCTCGGCCGCTTCCTCGAGGCCCGCGCCAAGGGCCGTACCTCCGAAGCGATCAAGCGTCTGGTCAACCTGCAGGCCAAGGTCGCCCATGTGTTCCGTGACGGCCGCACCGTCGACATCCCGGTCAATGAAGTGCAGAGCGGCGACATGGTGGAAGTGCGGCCGGGCGAGCGCGTGCCGGTCGATGGCGAGGTGGTTGAAGGCCGCAGCTACATCGACGAATCGATGATCAGCGGCGAGCCGATCCCGGTCCAGAAGCAGCCGGGCAGCAGCGTGGTGGGCGGTACGGTCAACCAGAAGGGCGCACTGACGGTACGTGCCACGGCGGTGGGCGCGCAGACCATGCTGGCGCAGATCATCCGCATGGTCGAACAGGCGCAGGGCTCGAAGCTGCCGATCCAGGCGGTGGTCGACAAGGTCACGCTGTGGTTCGTGCCGGCGGTGATGCTGGCCGCGCTGGCGACTTTCCTGGTCTGGCTGATCTTCGGCCCGTCACCGGCGCTGAGCTTCGCGCTGGTCAATGCGGTGGCGGTGCTGATCATTGCCTGCCCGTGCGCGATGGGGCTGGCGACGCCGACCTCGATCATGGTCGGGACCGGCCGTGGCGCTGAAATGGGCGTGCTGTTCCGCAAGGGCGAGGCGCTGCAGCTGCTGAAGGACGCGCAGGTGGTGGCGGTGGACAAGACCGGTACGCTGACCGAGGGCCGCCCGCGCTTGACCGATCTGAAGATCGCCAGCGGTTTTGATCACGGCAGGGTGCTGGCGGCGGTGGCGGCGGTGGAGTCGCGCTCGGAGCATCCGATTGCCCGCGCCATCGTCGATGCAGCCACCGAGCAGGGCATCGCGCTGCCGTCGATGGTCGATTTCGAATCGGTCACCGGCATGGGCGTGCGTGCCAACGTTGATGGTGCGCGGGTGGAGGTCGGTGCCGATCGCTTCATGCGCGACCTGGGCGTGGACATCACTTTGTTCGCGACGCTGGCGGCAGAGCTGGGCACCCAGGGCAAGTCGCCGCTGTATGCCGCCATCGACGGTCGCCTGGCCGCAATCATCGCGGTATCCGATCCGATCAAGCCGAGCACGCCGGCCGCAATCGCGGCACTGCATCAGCTTGGCCTGAAGGTGGCGATGATCACCGGTGACAACGCTGGTACCGCGCAGGCAATCGCGCGCCAGCTCCGCATCGACGAAGTGGTGGCCGAGGTGCTGCCGGAAGGCAAGGTCGAGGCGGTGCGCCGCTTGAAGGCCACGCATGGCCATGTCGCCTTCGTCGGCGACGGCATCAACGATGCGCCGGCACTGGCTGAAGCCGATGTCGGCCTGGCCATCGGGACCGGCACGGATATCGCAGTGGAATCGGCCGATGTGGTGCTGATGTCGGGCAACCTGCAGGGCGTGCCGAATGCCATCGCGCTGTCGAAGGCGACGCTGGGCAACATCCGGCAGAACCTGTTCTGGGCGTTCGCCTACAACACCGCGTTGATCCCGGTAGCGGCAGGCGTGCTGTACCCGGTCTGGGGCGTGCTGCTGTCGCCGGTATTCGCGGCCGGTGCGATGGCGCTGTCCAGTGTGTTCGTGCTGGGCAACGCACTGCGCCTGCGCCGCTTCCAGCCGCCGATGGCGGATGCCGCCGCTGCCACCCACTGAAGGAGATCCGCATGAACATCGGTGAAGCCGCCAAGGCCTCCAGCGTGTCGGCGAAGATGATCCGCTACTACGAACAGATCGGCCTGATTCCCGCCGCTGATAGAACCGAGTCGGGCTACCGGGCGTATTCGCAGGCGGACATCCACCGCCTGCGTTTCATCCGCCGCGCGCGCGATCTCGGCTTCCAGGTGGCCGAGATCACTGATCTTCTGGGCCTCTGGAATGACACCTCGCGGCACAGCGCCGACGTGAAGCACCTGGCCGAACAGCACATTGCCGATCTGGAACAGCGCATCGAGCACATGCGGCAGATGGCCGACACGCTGAAATCGCTGATCAGTTGTTGTGCGGGCGACGAGCGCCCGGAGTGCCCGATCCTGCAGCGGCTGGGTGAGGACGATCAGACGCCGGTGCCGGTCGATACCGCGAAGACCGGTGCGGTGCGGCGGCGTACGCACAAGCATTGACTCGATATCGCATGCATGAAAAAGCCCGCCGGGTGCAGCAGCACCGGGCGGGCTTTTCTGTGTGAGACGGGGGCAGGGGATCAGGCAGTACGTGGCGGGAAGCCGGCGTCGTTCACTGCGGCGAAGACGTCTTCCTGCGATGCGGTGGTCTGCACCTTGACCAGGCCGGTCGGCGGGTCGGCGACCACGCTGGCGTTGGGATCGATCTGCTGGATCGCACGGGTCACGCTGCGCGCGCAGCCGCCGCAGGTCATGCCATCGACATGGAATTCCATCTGTAGCTCCTTCGGTGCTCTTGGGGTGGAGTCAGTGTGCACCTTCCAACGATGTCAGGGTCAAGCGCCGGGCTGAACGAAAGGCAAGGCGCCGACAAAAAAAACGGCAGCCACCTGTACCAGCGCGGCTGCCGTGGAGGAACGTCCCCGCCAGGGCGGGGCGTGGGTTGCACCGGGGCGCGCCCGGGCAACCCGGTGTTGCCTTAGAACTTCCAGGTAGCGCCGAAGTACAGCTGGCGGCCTGCATAGGTATTGGAGACCAGGCGTGCCTTGGTGTCGCTTCCCAGGTGCACGCGCTGCTCGGACTTGGTGGCATTGATCACCGAGGCGGTCAGGGTCCAGTCCGGGGTCAGGTTGTAGGCCACGTTCAGGTCCAGCTGGTCATACGGCTCGGTGTAGACGGTGAGGCCATTGTTGAGCCCACCGACCACCTGGCCGCGACGGTTGAACGAGGCGCGCGCGAGGAACTTCTCGTTCTCGTAGAAGACCGTCACGTTGGCCTGGTTCTTGGCGCTGCCGACCAGCGGCGAGGAGCCGATTTCCTGCCCGTCCAGAACAATGGAAGCCAGGTTGGTGTCGTTGTAGGTGTAGTTGGCCTGCACGCCGAAGCCGAAATCGAAGGTGTACTGGCCATACAGCTCGACGCCCTGCGACACACCATCGCGGCCATTGGCCTGGGTCTCGTAGCGCTGCACGTTCACCGCTTCACCGTTGATGACCATGGGCGTGTCGCGCACCACCGGCAGGGTGAAGTTGTCCACGTTCTTGCGGAACAGGCTGACGCCGGCGACCGCGCCAGGCTGGAAGTACCACTCCAGGCCCAGGTCGAACTGGGTGGCCTTGAACGGCTCCAGCTGCTTGTTGCTGCCCTGGCCGACCCAGCCTGCGGTCGATGCGCCACCGGCAACGCGGCGATCATTGACGTACTCCTCGCTGTAGTAGCTCAGCGCGCCCGGTGCTGCGATATCGGTGTAGCCAGGGCGGGCGATCACCTTCGATGCGGCACCACGCAGCACCAGCGTGTCGGTGATGTCCCATGCAATGTTGAAACTCGGCAGCACGTCGGTGTAGGTGCGGTCCACGCCGATCAGGCTGTAGGTCTTGCTCTGCGCCAGGTCATGCGGCAGGCGCACGAAGCCGCTCTCACAGCTGTAGGTCGGGTAGGCCGCAGCGGCGGGGTCGGTGCACGCCATCGGCGCGCCGGACGCGTTGTCCAGGAAGTAGTCGTTGAACTTCTCGATCGAGTCGGAAGACTGCGCGAACTGCTTGGTGCGCACCACACGCACGCCGACATTGCCGCGCAGGCGCTCGGTGCGGAAGTTGGCCTGGAAGTAGCCGGAGTAGATCTTCTCGTTGACGTTGTAGACGAAGTCTTCCTCGGTACGGTTGTGCGAACCACCGTAGGTCTTGTTCAGATAGTCGATGTACGCCGGGTAGTTGATGCCCGGGAACACGTTGGCATTGAAGCCACCGGCAATGTTGCTGATCGGGTTCGACAGGAAGAAGCCGGGCTGCGCATCGCCGGCAGTCGGATCGCAGCCACTCTGGTAGCGGCTGTTGTCATAGTCGGCCGGGTCACGGCCCGGGCATACCCAGTAGGTGTTGCCGGTGTTGCGGTGGACCTTGCCATCACGGTACTTGGCACCGAACTGGATCGAATCCAGCCAACCGGACTCGAACAGCTTGGTCACGTCGGCCTGGAAGTAGTTCTGCTTGACCTCGGTGCGCTTCCACGACGAATCGGTCGAGCCGGTGTCGACTTCGGCGATGCCGTTCATCAGCTGCTGCTGCAGGTCGGGCGAGAAGGTGGCAGACGGCGTGCCGGTCAGGTCCCATGCGCTGTACTGGTTACCGGACAGGTAGTCGTTGCCGACCTTGCGGCGCGGCTTGGCCGACATGCGGAAGTTCATCGACGGACCACCTTCAGACCAGGTGCGGCCACCGGTGAACGAGGCCTTCCACAGCGGGCTGATGTCCCAGTCGATGGTCAGGTCGGCGGTCTGCGACAGCGCCTTTTCCTTGCTGTAGCCACCGGTCAGCTGCGGTGTCGGAATCGTGCAGTCGTCCGGGCCCCAGCCGCCGGGCTTGAGGCCGGCGGCCTTGGCCTGGTCTTCGCTGCAGTAGTAGGTCTTTCCGGCCAGCTTTTCGAACTGGGCACCGGTGACGGTGTTGCCGCTGGGGTCGAAATCCAGGCCGTTGAGCAGGCGGCCGCCGGCCCAGTTTCCATCGCCGTTGAAGCGGGCCATGCTCCATTCCGGAATCTTCAGCATGTTCTGGGTGTAGTCACCCTGCAGCTCGAAGCGGAAGTAGTTGGCGGTCATCGTGACGTTGTCGACCGGCTTGAACTGGAAGGTCAGCTGGCCGCCCTTGCGCTCGCGCTTTTCTTCCTTCACGGCGAAGTTGACCGAGGTCGGCATGAAGAAGTCGCTGTAGTTGCCGCCGGTCTGGTTGTTGAAGCCGGACTTGCCCCACCAGTAGTGGATGCCGTCCTGCTGCTGCACGTTGCCATAGGCGTCGCGTGCCTTGCCGGCGCCGTACCACTGGTAGTCCTCGGTGCTGGCTTCCATGGTACGGGTCGTGCGCTTCTGCTGCGTCACGCCGACCAGCACGCCGAAACGCTCATCCTTGCTGTGCCACGAATACAGGGCCGAGGCCTGCGGGTCGATATCGTGGTGGGTATCGGAGGAGGTGCCCTCGAGCGTGACGAAGCCCGAGTTGGACTCCATGTCCAGCGGACGGCGGGTGTGCAGGATGACCGTGCCGCCGATGCCGCCTTCGTCGATGCGTGCTTCCGGCGACTTGAACAGCTCGGCGCTGGACAGCATGTTCGACGGCAGCAGGGTGTAGTTGAACGAACGGGTGGCTTCGTCGTTGGTTTCCGACGTGGCCACGTAGTTGCCATTCAACTGGGTCAGGGTCAGGTCCGGCGCAAGGCCGCGCACGCTGACACTCTTGCCTTCACCACCGCTGCGGGTGATGACCACGCCGGGCACGCGCTGCAGTGCGTCGGCCACGTTCTTGTCGGGAAACTTGCCGACGTCCTCGGCAGTGATCACTTCGACAACGGCGTTGGCGTCGCGCTTCTGCTCAAGGCTCTTTTCGATGGCGTAGCGGTAGCCGGTGACCTGGACGCTGTCCAGGTTGGTGGCTTCCTGCGAGCCGGTGGTGGTTGCCTGCTGCGCGGCGGCGCCGGCCGGAACGACGGCGGCGGCCAGGGCCAGCGCGATGGCCAGCGACAGTGCGTCCTGGCCATGCGTACGTGTTGAATGCTTCATTCCCATCTCTCCCTCTCTCCTGGATTGATCCGGTGACGTGGCACGGACAACTTGAATCGATCTAATTTGAAGTGACATTGTCGCTATCGCCATGCAGTGGCAGTTGCACCGTGCGCGTGGCCTGGTACGTCCTGTTGCCGCTCCCCCAACTCCCGGCCATCGCAATGTCGGCTTGGATCGATCTAAGCGATGGGCGGGCGTTTTTTAGCATGGGTCGCCCGTGGGCGCATGCTGCTCCGCAATATGGTACTGGCGTGGCGAAGGGATGACGGTTTGCTGAAAACAGTGAAATCGTTTTCGTGCGCAGGGAGGGTGGGTCGGCAGGGCTGCGCCCTGCACCTGCTTGAAGCCAGGGCAACGGCCAAAGCCAAAGCCAAAGCGGCTCTGGTTTTCTGCTGGTTTGGCAGGGCGGTGTGGACTGGCAGGACACGCCGTAAACCCCCCTTCCGGGGTCCGGCCCAGCCGCTGGCGGCTGTGCGTTCGGGCGCTTGCGAAGCAGTGCTTCGCAAGCAAAGCGCCCTCACCCC